>NZ_JBFTOG010000013.1:0-130297 GCF_056397865.1 Arthrobacter sp. 05L417 | reverse complement strand
CCATCACGACCTGGATCGAAAGGACCTACCACCGCCGGCGACGGCAAAGACGGCTGGGAAAACTCACGCCAATCGAATATGAAACAATCAACCGGACCGCGCTCACAGCGGCCTAAGACCCCGAGTCAACAAAAGCCGGGGCAGTCCCCTACGGCGCGAACCAGACCGTGGCGAACTTCGCCATCGTGCCGGTCGCCGCGGACGGAACGGTGTCGTTCACGAACAACTCTTCCGGCACCGTCCAGCTCATCGCGGACACCTCCGGCTACTACCTCGGTGGCACCCCCACCGCCCCCGGGGCGTTCTCGGCCCAGACTCCGACCCGGCAACTGGACACCCGTAACGGCACCGGCGGCACCAACGGCCCCGTCGGGGCCGGACAGACCGTGAACCTGAAAGTCACCGGCCACGGCGGCATCCCGGCCAGCGGCGTCTCCGCCGTCGCCCTGAACATCACGGTCACCTCCACGACCGCCGTCGGGAACATCACCGCCTACGCCGGAGGAACCCCGGAACCGGGCACCTCCAACGTGAACTACGTTGCGAACCAGACCGTGCCCAACTTCGCCATCGTCCCGGTCGGGGCCGACGGAACAGTCTCCTTCACCAACAACTCTTCCGGCACCGTCCAGCTCATCGCAGACACCTCCGGCTACTACCTCGCCGGCACCCCCACCGCAACCGGGGCGTTCTCGGCCCAGACCCCGACCCGGCAACTGGATACCCGCAACGGCACCGGCGGCACCACCGGTCCCGTCGGGGCCGGCCAGACCGTGAACCTGAAAGTCACCGGCCGCGGCGGCATCCCCGCCAGCGGCGTCTCCGCCGTAGCCCTGAATCTGACCGTGACGTCCCCGACTTCGTTCGGGAATATCACCGCCTACGCCGGACGGACCCCGGAACCGGGCACGTCCAACGTGAACTTCGACGTGGGCCAGACCGTGCCGAACTTGGTCATCGTCCCGGTCGGGGCCGACGGGACGGTGTCCTTTAAGAACAACTCTTCCGGTACCGTCCAGCTCATCGCCGACACCTCCGGCTACTCCACGGCTCCGGCCACGGGGCAACCCGGCCCGCACCGGCTCCAGTCCATGACCAGCACTCCCGCCACCGGGACAGCCACGACCAATACCTTCACCTGGGACGCGGCCGGGCGGATGACCGGCCGCGCCGGGGAAACCCTGTCCTACACCACGGATGGGAAACTCTCCGCCACCACCGGCACGTCCACCCTGCCTGTCAACCCGAACCCCTCCGCCACGGCAGGAACCCCGCCCGGACCCGTGACCGGGACCGCAGGCAGCACCGGGACCCGGTACTACGACGCTGCAGGGAACCTCGTCGGGCTCATCGACGGCACCGGAACCACCGTCACCCTGGGCTCCGTCACCGCCCACTCCACCCCGGGAGGGGTACAGACCGCGACCAAGAGCTACACCTTCGCCGGGAAGACCCTAGCCCAGCGCGCCGCCGCCGGCGGTATCGTGAAGCTCGCTTTCATCATCAGCGACGGCGTCGACACGGCGCAAACCATCGTCCAGGCCAGTGCCGGGGCCACCCCAGCCACGGCCCAGACCCGTTACACCGACCCCATGGGCCTGGCCCGCGGCCCCACCCAGGCAGCTGGGGGTTCCGGCGCGTATGCCACCGCCCCGGCCGGGACCACTGGTGTCGGGTCCAACGACGCCAACCCGACCGGGTACGGCGCTGTGAACGGGTACATCGGGGGGCTCGCCGACACGATCAGCACCCTGACGCATCTCGGAGCCCGCGACCTCGACCCCGTACTAGGCGCCTTCACCAGCCCTGACCCCGTCCTGAAACCGGACGTCGCAAAGAACTTCTCCCCGTACGTCTACGGCGAAGCCGACGCCATCAACAACACCGACCCCTCCGGACTCATGATCTTGGGACCAAAGCTCACAGATGGTGACGGGGGATGGTACGGATACGGGGCCGTTGATTCCCGATGGGAGGACGCTCACCCATTCAATGACTATTTCCTTCCCTGGAAGCCAATCGCATACCAACGCTTCTATGCGTCCGTGGTACCTGTGTACCACCCCGTCGTCACCGCCGCTCCGGAACCGGAAGTCATCGATGCCGACGAAACGATGGCATACATACGCAAAAACGGCAATAAGGCCGCCTCCGCAACAGCGCTGAGGTACCTCAGCTTTGACGCGTCGTTCGTGCCCGGTCTCGGCGGGCTCTCGGCGGTCGGGCTCGATATGTGGGCAAACAGTCTCGAAGGCAAACCCGCCATCGACGAAGGCGATGGGCTCTACATGGCGATGACTGTGGGTGCTGGGCCTCTCGGTAAACTTGCCAAGATCGGGAAACTCGGCGCCGAGGCCGCGAAGGCTGCGGACGATGGCGTGGACCTCTATCGCCACGTCAGTCCGGGTGAACTCGCCGACATTGAAAAGAGCGGCTTTCAACCTGGAAAGAACTCACTCGGCGGCAAGTGGTTCGCCGAATCCGGAGAGCACGCAGCGCAATGGGGAAGTCTCCTGAATTATGGCGAAGGATCGGTGGTCAAGGTCCGAGTCTCCGGGTCGTTCGCCGATCAACTAATGCGGCTCGCGAAGCTCGACGGTATCGGTCCAGCACGCTACGTTGGGGAGCACCAACTTGACCAGCTCAACCGATTCGGATGGAAACTGCAATGACCACTTGGACCGGCCTCCTACGATTTCGTTCCGCGGCCGAGGGGGGGCGGCGATCTGGCCCTCCGCCTGGCCCGACCTATACAACTACAGCGGTCCCCTACTTAGGTGGCGAGGCCGAAGTGCTTCCGGGCTGGCCAGCAACCGGTCCGCAGTTCAGCATTGTGCTGGAATTGCTTAGCCGCCCGGACGAAAACGGATGGATGAAAGCATCCGTCAGGGCCCTCGTCGAAGATGCCCCAGGCTCGGAGGCGCTTTATCCTGGCGCGCAATTAGTCGTCCTCGAAGGGCCAAAAGAGGTTGGTCGAATGTTGATCGACCCCAATGAGGCGGGCGGCGAGTGATTCGTCGGTCGCCATCTGCTTGGCCTGCCGCGCGGCGATGGCCTGTCCGTGACTAACAGGCACGTCCGGTACATGCTTAGGCACCTAAACAGACGCAGCGGCCCTCGCTCTGTTCCACCATGCGGGTTGGTTTGCCTTTCGTTTCTTGCCCTGGGCCTTCTGCGAGGATGTCTTGACCGTCTTCGCGATCTCCCGCCTGCCAGCGGGAGCATGGGCAGGGGGGTGCTTGTGCTGTATTTTCGATTGCCGGTCCTCCACCGTGGGAGCTTGCCAGTGTGCGGTTTAACCCACTTGCCCGATCGCTGGCCCGCGAGTGTGGATACCAGAATGACCGTTCCTAAATCGAGACATCGCACACCCCCTTTGATCCGTCGCGAAGGAACGCCTGCATCGTGGTTCGCCCGATCAATGCCGAACACCACACCCCGCCACCTAGCTCAGTGGTAGTTTGCGGTTATGGCAAATGCCCTCGCGTGGTTCTCGCAGTCCGGTGTGGTGCAAGGATTGATTCTCGGTGCCGTGTTGGCCTTCTTGACGGCGATCCTCGTGATGAATGCCGTGGGCCGGGCCGTCACAACGACTGTCAACGGGTGGAGTGCTATCCGCAAGTGCGGCCAGCCCGGCAACGGAGTCCTCGTTCGGGCCGCTTGCGCCAAAGCCTTGCCAACGTGTTTGAAGAGGCCGCGTACTGGACCGCCACTGTGGATGGCTCAGGGCAAACGCTGAGCGGCGGGAATGGATATACCCTGCATTTTCCTCCCGGGAAACTCCCGCCGCATGACGCTTTCTGGTCGCTCACTCCGACCGACACCGTCGGGTACATGGTGGACAATCCCGCTAACCGCTACAGCGTTGGTGACCGTTCCGCTCTGGCACATGATGCCGACGGTTCGGTCGATATTTATCTCCAGCGTCAGGCTCCGAGCGGCCACGAGCAGAACTGGCCGCCCATTCCGCCGGGGAACTTCAAGCTGATGTTCCGCGTGTATATGCCTGGCGCGGCAATTCTCGACGGCACGTACCAATTGCCGCGCATCGTCAGGGCGCAGTGAGATGAACCGACTCATCCTGAAGTACGGACGGCCCCTTACCGCCGTCATACTGGCCGTCTTCGCCTGGGTCATCTACCGGCGGATCGCCAACGGGGACGGAATCGTTCCACTCGTCATCGCGGCGGTCATAGTATGGGGGCTTGGCGCGCCCGCTTTCATCTACCTCTGGCCGCGACTCACAGTCAACGGATACAAGAGGGCGATACTCAAGCACGGATTCGGTGAGGGCCCGATCCCCGTCAACAAGCTGTACGCCGTGCCCGGCACGTCGTCCCCGTCAACGGCGACGTCCCGCGGGAGCCTTATGGCAACCGGGGCCGACGACTTGCTCTACATCGGCGGCTGGCTCGACTTGAGCAAAGGACCGCAAATCCTGCACGTACCGGACATGGCCGGGCGCTATTTCAGCATGCAGTTCACCGACCCGTCGAAAAGCACAAATTTTGCCTACGTCGGCAAACGCACCACGGGAACCAAAGCCGGCGACTATGTCCTCAGCGGGCCCGGCTGGAAGGGAACCGTATCGAATGGGATGACGCAGATTTCCCCGCCATCCCATTCCGCGCTCGTCGTTGGCCGAGTGTTCGTCGAAGGCGACAGCGATCTTCCAACCGCTTACGCGCTCGCGAAGCAAATCCAGCTCGCGCCGCTAAAGCAATAGCGTGACCAGCCCAGATGTACGACGGCGGACGGCCCGCCGCCGCTGGCTGGCCGACCGGCCCTTCCAGGACATAAGAGGAGATCAGAATGTCCGCAACGCTCAAACTGACACATAAGGCCATCGGCGTGGAAGTCCGGCGCGGCACGTACGAGGCCATAGTCGACGGGAAACCTGCCGGGACTGTCGAACTGAACAAGACAATCGACATCACAGTCGAGCCCGGACATCACACACTGCAAGTCAGAAATGGCCGAAATTTGAGCCAGACCAAGTCTTTCGACGTCACCGAGGGCGAAATCGCCAGGTTCCGGTGCAGCGGGAAGAGCCCCCTGCCGATCTTTCTCCTGTCCTTCGCGGTTCCCAGCCTGGCCTTCACGCTCAACCGCGAGTAGGCCCAACCAGGCGATTCCTTGCGATGGTCATCGGCGAAACGTGACGTGGATGATGCCGCTTTCGGCAGTCTCTGACGTGACGGTGTAGTCGTTTTCCAGCCCCCGGAGATCGTCCCAAAGGCGTATTCCGCTACCGAGCAGGATCGGGGTGATCGCGACGTGCAGCCAATCGACAAGTCCGGCACTGAGGTAATCGCGCACAACGGTAGGGCCACCTCCGATACGCACGTCCTTTTCACCCGCCGCACTGAGCGCTCGTTCAAGCACTTCTTCGGGGCTGGTATTTACGAAGTGGAAGGTCGTACCGCCGTCCATCGTGATGTCAGGGCGGGGCGTGTGAGTGAGGACGAACACCGGGACGCGGAAGGGAGGCTCGTCGCCCCACCAACCCTTCCAATCGGGGTCATCGGGGAAGTTATGGAACCCGAACATGCCTGCACCCATAATCTCCGCTCCGACCCCCTCGAAGTAGGCCGCCGCGTACTTGTCGTCGACGCCGGACGTTCCTTCTCCACTCGTGTCATGCAAGACCCGCTCACGGAACGTGCGGGTGGACGTATATGCGTCAACTAGTCGGCCCCAGTCCGATCCGAACGGATTCTCCGGAGTTGCGTCCGTGGTCGTGGCGAAACCATCCAGCGAGATATTCAGGTCAACTCGAACAGCCATGGTGAAGGTCCCCTCAGATCAGTGGTTGCGTTATGCAATCACCATACTGGTGCCGAGACCACTGTCTCGGAAGCATTCACGGAAGAATTAAGGGATCCGCGGCCTGGGGGCGGGTCTTCGACACCCGCGGTACCCAGCAGCGCACGGCATCGCGGTATTGCCGGAATTCTTCGCCGAACCGTTCCTCCAGGTCCGATTCCTCGAGCGGCCTGACAACGTAATTCCACACCAGCGAGCCCACGACGGCGTAGGCCACCACGAGCCATGACTGCAGGATGACGCCAACTGCCGCGCCTTGGAGAATGCCCGCGGCCGCCATTGGATTACGTATCCAGCGATACGGACCTGCGATGACCAAATGGTTGGGCATTGCCGACGGCAGCGGGGTGCCATTTCCCAACGTCGACATCACTACGGCCGCCGAGATGCCAAGGGCGCTGGCGAGTACCAGAACCGCGACACCCACAGGAGCGGCAAACGAGGGAAACGGGAGCACCACCGCCCAGCGCTGTTCGAGAGCCGCTATCCCAAACGGAATCACCGCCAGGAAGAACCCCCAGAAAATGATGATTTGCCCGAATGTTGAAACCACATGGGTGGCGGCGACCGGGCGGGGGATTGCGGGCCGGAATGAGAATGGACCGCGGATGATCCACGCGGTCGGTACACGCCCTAGCAAGATGAGGCAGAGTGCGATCACTGAACCTGCGGTCGCAGCGCCCATGCCTAGTACGCCCCAGCCCGCTTCGGTTGTGACGGTGGCGTATACCGCCAGTGCGACGGCGACAACACTCGTCCAGCCGGTACTCGCCACCGCGGCAGCCTTAACGCCAAACGCCGCCACGGCCGACGCCACGACGAACAAAGGAATGTCGAACACGGCAACCGCAACCGGGTCGAGGTTACCGAGGGTCGCCTCGCGCACCACCGACGACAGGAAGACGGCGGCCCACCAGAAGAAACCGGCAATCGCCTGCATGGCAAAATATGCCCTGCCCCACCAAATAGCTCCGCCCCGCCGAATCAAGGGCGACACCCGCTCAGCCCAAACATCCGTAGCCCCAATCGCAGACAATTTTGGCTCAGCCTACCGAATTCGAAGCTACGTCCGTCTTCACACGAGTCCCCCGCAGGACTAGTTACCCCCAGCCCCGCAAAATCCCCTCGCGGCTACAATGAGAAATATGCCGGACATTGAGCGTTGGCCCACCGGACGGTTGTTGTCTACAGCGGCCCGGCTGGTGGAACACGCTTGGGACGAGAATCTCAGGGAGATCGGCCTCACCCACGCCGGTGTCATCGCCCTCGAGGTTCTTGCCGTCACGGGCCCCATCACTCAGACCGCGCTCGCGCAGATCGTCCGCGTGCAGGCCCAGACCATGGGGCAGACCCTCAGCAGGCTCGAAACCCACGGCCACATAAGCCGCCGTCGAAGTTCCGAAGACCGCAGGGTGCACGTCGTTTCGCTGACCGACGTCGGCAAAGAAGCGCTTGAGCGGGCGGTCGAGTCGGAGCAACAGGTCCTCGCCCAAGTGTCCATCGATACGTCGATGTTCAGGCAGGAATTGAAGGTACTCGTGCGCGAGCTGGCAGGCCGGCAAGGACCTGGGGGAGTCAACACTAGCGCCCCTCTTGCCTCCGCAGCACGGGAAGACTAGTCCCGGCGCGAGTCGGAAACCGTCATTCGGGCTTCTCGCCCAGGAGGCCCCAGCGGTTCTTGGAAACGTCGACGGCGGACCGCTCAACGGCCGTAGGACCCTCGCCGCGCACAGCCAATTCATCCAGGACCGCGTCGTACCAGGACTTGACCCCGAACTCAGGCTTCCCGACGTCGAGCAACCTGAAGAGAGCGTCAGCCAAGAAGTTGAGCTCGGCAACGGACAACTTCGCAAGCCCTTGGACCGGGTCCAGCTCGCCTTCCAAGCATGAGGTGAGTAGCGCGTTCACAGCGCGGCTCCAAGCTTGGGAGTGGCGGCGCAAGAAGACTTGGAAGAGGTGGGGGTCCGGCGGGTCATGGGTCACTCCATGGAAAAGAGTTCCGAGGGCCGGCTGCATAACCCACCCTGATGATATCGACGCCGTGAGGTGCGCGGCAAGCACGCCGCGCCACCCGAACCCGGCATCAACGCAGACTAAATGGCGCGTTCAGCCCCTTCCGCGTCGCCGAAGCAGCCAAGCCACCAGGACCACGACAGCGGCGGCGCAAAGCACGGGGCCGAAACGTCGGACGAGCACCGGCCACACGGCAGAGCCCAGGTCCAATTCCGACGACGGCGCGAACGGCGCGGAAGGCGGTGCAGGTGCAGCCGCCGCCGCCGGCACAGGAGCCGCCGGAGGCCCGGCCACCGGCGCTGCGGGACCCGCAGCGGGCACGGCGGCGGCGGGCCCGGCGGCTGCTCCAGCCGCGGGCTCCCCGGGCTCCGCCTCCCCATCCGTTCCGGACCCTGCAGACGCTGCCGAGCCGCCGGCGTCGGGCTCAGTATCCTTCTCAGCCCCGCGGCCCGCCTTCCCGATCACGCACTGGACAAACTGTTCCAGCAACTTGTCCGAGATGTCCTGGATGACGCCCCGGCCGAATTGGGCCGGTTTCCCGGTGACGTTCATGTCGGTGGTCACGTCCACGGAGGTGCCGTCGCCGTCGGGCGTCAGCACTGCCGTCACAGTGGCACCCGCCGTTCCGTTGCCGCGTTTGTCCTTGCCCGTGGCCGAAATGACTACCGTGTGCGTCTCCTGGTTGCGTTCGAGGAATTCACCGGTGCCGGTGTAGATCATGGCGATCGGCCCGAGCTTGACCTTGACCGTCCCGGTGAATTCCTCGCCGCTCACGGACGTGAGTGTCGCCCCGGGGAAACAGGGCGCGATGTCTTCCAGCTGGTTGAAGGAATGCCAGGTGTCCTCCAGCGAACTGGGAACCACGAAGTGATGTTTGAGTTCCACGTCTTCCTCCCGTCCGTGTTCCGCTAGAGTCCGGCGGCCGCGATGACGGCCCGCTTGGTGAGGACCTCGGCCAAGTGACGGCGGTAGGCCGCATCCCCGTTGAGATCGCTCGCGGGATCGGTCCCCTCGGCGGCGTGCGCGCTCGCGGAGGCGATCGCTTCCCGGGTCGCGGCGGCGCCCACGAGTGCCTGCTCGACGGCGGTGGCCCGCAAGGGCGTGCTGGCCATGTTTGTCAGGCCGATCCTAGCCTCGGCGATCGTGCCCCCTTCCACCCGGACCAGCGCGGCCACGGCGACGATGGACCATTGCTGGGCCACCCTCGTGAATTTCTCGTAGCGTGCACCCCACCCGGTGTACTTCGGCACCCGAATATGGGTGAGGATCTCGCCGTCATCGACGGCGGTGGTGAAGTACCCCTGGAAGAAGTCCGCCGCTGCCACCCGGCGTTCCCCGTCCGGACCTGCCAGGATGAACGTCGCGTCCGCGGCCAGCACCGGCGCGGGCATGTCGCCCGCCGGGTCGGCGTGCACCAGGGCGCCGCCGAACGTGCCGCGGTGACGGACCTGGGGATCCGCGACCGTCGCCGCGGCCATCGCCAGCAACGGCACGTGCTCGGCAATAAGCGGGTCGGTGACGATCTGGTGGTGCGTTGTCATGGCTCCGATCAGCAGCGCGTCGCCGTCGTCGCGGACCCCGGACAGCTCGCCTATCCGGCCCAAGTCGACCACCATCGCAGGGTCGGCCAGGCGCAGTTTCATCACGGGGATCAGGCTTTGGCCCCCGGCCAGCAGCTTCACGTCGTCGCCGGCGTCGGCCAACAAGCCCAACGCCTCCGCCACCGTGGCCGGGGCGGCGTAATCGAATGCGCTCGGAATCATTGCACACCTCCGGTGGTCTTGGCTTCTTCAAGGGCGGCCCACACACGCGCCGGCGTACAGGGCATCTTGATGTCCTTCACGCCAAGGTGCCGCACCGCGTCCAGCACACCGTTGACAATGGCGGGCGTTGAGGCGATGGTTCCCGCCTCGCCGACTCCCTTGGCCCCCAGTTGGTTGGTGGTCGAAGGCGTCTCGGTGCGCGCCGTCGTGAAATGCGGCAGATCCGGCGCGCTCGGTACTAAGTAGTCCACAAACGAGCCCGTGACCAAGGTCCCGGCGTCGTCGTGAACGGCCTCCTCATAGAGAGCCTGGGCGATTCCCTGCGCCAGGCCGCCGTGGACCTGGCCCTCCACAATCAGCGGATTGACCACCACCCCGACGTCGTCCACGCAAACATACTTGCGGATGGTGACTTGCCCCGTCTCGGTGTCCACTTCCATGGCGGCCAGATGGGTGCCGTGCGGGAAGGAGAAGCTCTGCGGGTCGAAGGTGGCATCCGAGTCCAGATTGGGCTCAAACCCGTCCGGCAGGTTGTGCGCCGAGAAGGCGGCGAAAGCGACTTCACCGAACGCCGTGGACTGGTCGGTGCCCTTGACGCTGAACTTGCCGTCCGTGAACTCGATGTCCTCTTCGCTGGCCTCCATCATGTGCGCCGCCAGGACCTTGGCCTTCTCGATCACCTTATCCGCCGCGCCGAGCACCGCCATGCCGCCGACCGCCAGCGAGCGGGAGCCGTAGGTGTCCAGGCCCCGCTGGGAGATCTGGGTATCGCCATGCAGCACCTCGACATTTTCGAACGGCACGCCGAGCTTGTCCGCCACAAGCTGGCTCCACGCGGTTTCGTGGCCCTGGCCGTGCGGGGAAGTGCCGGTGACCACTTCGATGTTGCCAGTGGGGAGCACCCTCACCTGGGCGTGCTCCCAGCCGCCAGCGGCGTAACTCAGCGCGCCGAGCACCCGGGATGGAGCCAAGCCGCACATTTCGGTGAACGTGGAGATGCCGATGCCGAGTTGGACAGGATCGTTCGCCTCGCGGCGCTTGGCCTGCTCTGCCCGGAGTTCGTCGTAGCCAAAGAGCTCCAGGGCCTTCGCCGTGGCCGCCTCGTAGTTGCCGCTGTCGTATTCGAGTCCCGTGACAGTGGTGAAGGGGAACTCCTCGTGGTTGATCCAGTTCTTCTTCCGCAGTTCCAGGGGATCCATGCCCAGCTCGACGGCGAGCTCATCCATCAAGCGCTCGATAGCGAAGGTTGCTTCCGGTCGGCCCGCGCCGCGGTAAGCGCCCGTCCACGCCTTGTTGGTGAAGACGTTGCTGCATTCCAGGCGGTAGGCAGGGAACTTGTAGATGGCGTTGTACATGAACGCGCCCAGGATCGGGATGCCCGAGCCGATAATGCCCAGGTAGGCTCCCATGTCGGCCAGCAGTTGAATGTCCAGCCCGGTGACGATCCCGTCCTTCGTGGCGGCGAGCTTCACCTTCTGCACTTGGGCCCGGCCGTGATGGCCGGACTGCAGGGACTCGCTGCGGGTTTCGGTGTATTTGCAGGGCTTGCCGACCCGCCGGGCTGCCATGAGGGTGATGAACTCCTCGGGGATCACCGTCAGCTTTCCGCCAAAACCGCCGCCCACGTCGGGGGCGATCACACGGAGCTTGCTTTCCGGGAGGCCGAGGGTCAATGCCAGGATCAGCCGCAGGATATGGGGTATCTGCGTGGACGACCACATGGTGATTTGCTCACTCGTCGGGTCAACCACGATCGAGCGCGGTTCCATGAAGGCCGGGATAAGGCGCTGCTGGTAAAAGGTGCGTTCGATGAGGACTTCGGCGTTCGCCAATGCCTCGGCGATCGGCTTGCCGGTGCCGGCTTCGCCCGAGTCAAACACCCAGGTCGCCGAGAGATTGGAGTCCAAGTTGGAGTGGGCCAGCACCTTGTCGGTGAACGCTTCCTCCAGATCCAGGACCACCGGCAGTTCGTCGTAACTGACGTCCACGAGTTCGACGGCGTCCCGCGCCGCTGCGGCGCTCCGGGCAACGATGCAGGCAACTACTTCGCCGGCAAAGGCGACCTCGTCGACGGCGATGGATGGGAACGCTGGTGCCTTCTGCTCGGTGGTGACCGGCCAGACATTGGGCAGGCTGCCCTGTTCCGCGGCCACATCGGCTCCGGTAAGCACGGCGACGACGCCGGGTGAGGACTTTGCCGCGGAGGTATCGATCGAGGTGATCTTCGCGTGGGCGAACGGACTGCGGACCATGGCCAAATGGAGCATGCCGGGCAACGTCATGTTGTCGGTGTACCTGGAGCGTCCGGTGATGAGGTGGGCATCTTCCTTGCGGAGGCGGGGCCTGCCGACTTCGGCGATGGTCATGCCACACCTGCCGTTTCTGTTTCGTCGCGGTCCGCGGAGACCGTGCCGTCGGAAGAAACGGCTCCGTCAGAAGAAGCGGTTCCGTCAGCGGCGGCCTGCACCGCGGCAACTATGTTCTGGTACCCGGTGCACCGGCAAAGGTTTCCCTCAAGGCCGTCCCGGATTTCCTGCTCGGTGGGGTGCGGGTTTTCGGTGAGGAGGGATGCCGATTGCATGATCATGCCGGGCGTGCAGAAGCCGCATTGCAGCGCATGGCATTGGTGGAAGGCTTGCTGCAGCGGGGCGAGCTTGCCGTCCCGGGCGAGGCCTTCGATGGTGGTGACGCTGTGGCCGTCTGCCTGAACCGCGAACATGGTGCAGGATTTGACGCTGACTCCGTCCAGATGGACGGTGCAGGCGCCGCAGTTGGTAGTGTCGCAGCCGATCAATGTGCCGGTCTTGCCGAGCCGTTCGCGCAGGTATTGGACCAGCAGCAATCGTGGCTCGACGTCCTCTGTGTAGCTCACATCATCGACTTCGACGGTGATCGTCTTGGAACTCGCCATTGGGATCTCCTGTCGCGTTGGACGACGGGCACGACCGCCCGGCATCCAGTCCTGATGTGACACAGGTTACTCCTCGGAGAAGGCTAGCGCCCTAGCCCGGCTTGAGTTCGTACCCCGCACCCCCGTGGTCCGCTTCAACGGTGGGTTCGTGGTGGATCCGGGCCTCCATGGTGCTCAATCTTCCGCCGCCGCCACCCCAGTGCAAGGCAATGATTTCGGCGGCGATGGAGACTGCTGTTTCCTCGGGCGTGCGGGACCCGAGGTCCAGGCCGATCGGGCTGGAGAGCTTCGCCAATTCGGCCTCGCTCAGGCCTGCTTCACGCAGCCGTTCCAATCGGTCGTGGTGCGTGCGCCGGGATCCCATCGCCCCCACATAGGCCACGTTGTGGCGCAGTGCCAACTCCAGCAGCGGCACGTCGAATTTCGGATCATGCGTCAGCACGCAGATCACGGTGCGTTCATCCACTTGGCCGGCACTGATCTGCGCCTGCAGGTAGCGGTGCGGCCATTCCACCACTACCTCGTCGGCTTGCGGGAACCGCGCAGCCGTAGCGAAAACCGCACGTGCGTCGCAGACCGTGACCCGGTAGCCCAGGAAGGTGCCTTGCTTGGCGACGGCGGCGGCGAAGTCGATCGCGCCGAACACCAGCATCCGCGGCTGCGGGGCGAAACTGAGGGCGAAAACGCGCATGCCTTCCCCGCGCCGCTGCCCGTCCGGTCCGTACATGAGGGTCGTGTTGCGGCCTGCGGCCAGCAGGCCCTGGACGTCGTCGGATACCGCATGGTCGGCACGCTCGCTGCCGAGGGAACCCACGAACCCCTCCGGGCGGACCACCAGGTGGCGGCCCAGCCACGCGGGATCGGGGTGTTCGATCACGGTTACGATGGCAACCGGACGGCCTGCACCGACGTCGTCCGCTACCTGGGCCAGTTCCGGGAAGTTCTCAGTGGAGACCGGCTCCACAAAAATGTCCAGGATCCCGCCGCAGGTGAGGCCGACCTCGAACGCGGCGTCGTCACTGATCCCGTAGCGCTGCAGCACCGGTTTGCCGGACTCGACCACCTTGGTGGCCAGTTCGTAGAGCGCTCCTTCGACGCACCCGCCGGATACCGAGCCCACCGCACTGCCGTCGGCGTCGACCATCATGGCGGCGCCGGCCGGCCGCGGTGCGGAGCGGAAGGTGCGCACCACCGTGCCGAGTCCTACTGTGTGGCCGGCCGCCATGGCAGCAACCAGATCGTCCAAGACCTCACGCATTGGCAACCACGTCCAACAACTCCTCGAAACTCTGCATTGAGTGCCCCCCTATAAAGAAGTCAACGTGCGGCAGCACTGCCCTGATTCCCCGTTGCAGGGGCTCGTACCCCGCTTTGCCGCGGTGCGGGTTGGACCAAATGATCCGCCTCGCCAGATGGTGCAGCCGCTCGGCCTGGCGTCCCAGCAGCGCGGGGTCGCCCCGCTCCCAGCCGTCGCTGGCAATCACGACGACGGCGCCGCGCACCATCACGCGCTGGCCCCAGCGGTCGTTGAAAGCCCGCAGCACCTCTCCAAGCCGGGTTCCTCCGGACCAGTCCGGGACGGTGCGGCCGGCGAGGGCCAAGGCATTTTCGGGATCAGGGACACGAAGCGCACTTGTCACGCGGGTCAGACGGGTGCCGATCGTGAACACCTCCACCTGGCGCGGAGCGGCTTCGACTACCCGGTGGGCCAAACGAAGCAGGCTGTCCGCGTAAGGTGCCATCGAACCTGAAACGTCGATCAACCAGACCATCCGGCGGGTTTTGCGCGGGGCCCGGGCGCGGCGAAGGGGCCCCGGTTCCCCGCCGCGGCGCAACTGGTCGCGCAGGGTCCGGACGCGGTCCACGTCGCCGTGCCGGTCGAGGTGCCTGCGCCGGGTCTGCCGGGTGGGCAAGCGCACCGGCAACTCCTCGAGCATCCGGTGCAGCAGCGCGCGTTCCGCGTCGTCCAGGACGGCTACGTCGCGGTGCCGCAGCAGCTCCCGGCGGCTGGCGAGCGCCCGCAACTGTTCCCGCCTACCTTCCGGCCCGCCGTCGTCGTCATCCAAAGTGGCAGCGCTGACTGACGTCGCTGAGTTTTCCAGGCGTTGGGCGGCGGAGTGTTCCACGGCAAACCAGGCCTCAAACGTCCGCTGGAAGGCGGGCAAGTCCTCGGGCGAGGCGCATAGCGTCGCGCGGCCGGCCCAGAACACGTCCGAACGGCGGTCCAACCTGAGCCTGCCGACGGCGTCGACGAAGCTGAGCGAGCGGTCCGCGGTCACTTTTACGCCGGCCGCACGCACGGCTGCAGCGAAGGCAAGGAGGATCTCTTCGGCGCTGTGTTCGGGGCTTTGTCCTGCCGTTGGCATGGGCTCAGCCGAGCATCCGGGCCAGGGCAGCCGATACGCGCTCGGTGTCCTCGCGGTACTTGCACAGCGCGCCGATGCTGGCCGCAGCCGAAGCCAGGTCAAGCTCGGCCCGGCCGAGCTGGTGCAGCGCGCGGGCCCAGTCCAGGGTCTCGGCGACGCCGGGAGGCTTCAGTACGTCGTCGGTGACCCGGATCTGCTGGACCGCGCGCACCACCTGCTCGGCCAGGAGCGCGGGCACTTGGGGGAGCCGGGTGCGCACAATCTCCACTTCGCGAGCCAGCCCGGGGTGGTCGATCCAGTGGTAGAGGCACCGGCGTTTGAGCGCATCGTGCAGGTCGCGGGTCCGGTTGGAGGTGAGCACCACGATCGGCGGGGTTTCGGCTTTGACCGTGCCGAACTCTGGGATGGAGACCTGGTAGGTGGAGAGCACCTCCAGCAGGAACGCCTCGAACTCGTCGTCGGCCCGGTCGATTTCGTCGATCAGCAGCACCGCCGGGCTTTGCTGCAGCGCTTTGAGGATGGGACGCGCGAGCAGGAACCGTTTGTCGTAAAGCGAACTTTCCAGTTCGGCCACGCTCAGCCGCGCGTCCATTCCCGCTCCGCCGCTGGCCTCCACACTGCGCAGATGCAGGATCTGGGCGGTGAAGTCCCAGTCATACAACGCCTGCGAGGCATCGATTCCCTCATAGCACTGCAATCGGATCAGCGGCAGCCCGAACCCTTCCGCCAGGGCCTCCGCGAGGGAGGTCTTGCCCGTGCCCGGTTCGCCCTCCAGAAGCAGCGGCCGTTCCATGCTCAGGGCGAGGTAGCCAATGGTGGCCAGGCCATCGTCGGCGAGGTAGCCGGTGGCGGCCAGCATTTCGGCCAGCGCTGTGGCGGAGCTGATCGACGTCTGCGTCATGGCACCAGCATAGGGTCACCGGCAGGGCTCCGGTCTGGTGGGCTACCCGCCGATGTATGACATCTCGATCTTGTGTGCCGCTGCGGGGTCTTGAGGCGTGTGCGAACTGCGCAGTTCCGAGTAGCGGTCCGCGCGGCCGCCCCACAGGGCGGACAACGCCGTCGAAAGTTCGACGTCGGACGCTCCGCCTCTCAGGAGTGCCCTCAGGTCCGTGCCGGCCGTGGCAAAGAGGCACGTGAACAGCTTCCCGTCGGCCGAGAGCCGGGCCCGGGTGCAGCCGCGGCAAAAGGCTTGGGTCACGCTCGAAATGACTCCGATTTCGCCGCTTCCGTCCGCGTAGCGCCAGCGATCCGAGGTCTCGCCGGGGTAGTTGGGGGCTACGGGCTCCAGAGGGAACACGGCGCCAATGCGGGCCAGGATCTCGGCTGAGGGCACCACTTCATCCATTTTCCAGCCGTTGGATGCTCCCACGTCCATGTACTCGATAAACCGCAGAATGAACCCGGATCCCTTGAAATGGCTGGCCATGGGAAGAATGTCCTGGTCGTTGGTCCCCCGCTTGACCACCATGTTGATCTTCACCGGCCCAAGTCCCGCGGCCTGGGCAACGTCCGCGGCGTGCAGGACCTTCGCCACGGGATAGCCGACGTCGTTCATGGCCTGGAAGGTCTCCTCCCGGAGGGAGTCCAGCGAGACCGTCACCCGGTCAAGCCCCGCATCCTTGAGCGCTTGCGCCTTCTGCGCCAGGACCGAGCCGTTCGTGGTCATGGCCAGGTCCGGCGCCAGCCCGTCGGGAGTGCGCAACCGGGCCAGCATCCGGACCAGCTCCTCGATGTCCTTCCGCAACAGGGGTTCCCCGCCGGTCAGCCGGATCTTCCGCACACCGTGTCCAACCGCGATCGACGCCAGCCGGGTGATTTCCTCAAACGTCAGCAGCTGGTCCCGGGGCATGAAAACGAAATCCCTGCCGAAGATCTCCTTGGGCATGCAGTAGACGCAGCGGAAATTGCATCGGTCCGTGACGGAAATCCGCAGGTCCCGCAAGGGCCGGTGGAAGGTGTCGGTGATGGAATTGGCGTCCATGCAGCGCCCTCTCAATGCGGTAGTAGTGCCAACCGCTTGTGCCTCTCCCAGAGTATGCCCGGTCCCGAGCGCCCACAATGGACCGCGGTCGGGCGAACGGCGGCGGAGCCGGACTCAGCCGATGGGCTCTGCCATCTTCTCCACAACATACTGGGCGTCCACCGACGTGCCGGTCACCGGATCGGTCATTTCCACCTTCCAGCTGCGGGCAAACTGGTCGACCCCCTGTTTCATTGCCACTGTGCCTGAAATGAGGACGGTGCCCGGCTGGTTCAGGCCGCGTTCTGCGAGCACCGCCAGCCAGTAGTCCGGGCTGAGGAGCGCCTCCAGCGAACTGTCCTGGATCAGGGTGTCCGGAGTTTCGCCGTCACCCACCCAGCCCTTGAGGGTGATCTTGTCCAAATGGTCGCGAACATCATCCAGGCGCCATGCTTTGCGTCCCAACACGTCCGGGCTGGCGTTCTTGCTCCAAGCCACGCCGTGGACTTCGAGTTCGCGATCCGTATGGTCGCACGCCACGGTCAAGAGCACGTCCTCATCGGTGATTACGAGCGCCCATTCGGCTTCGCCCGAGGTCCGGCCGTGCTGGACACGGACTTCCGAGACCTGTTGGGCCAGGTACGGGGACACCGGGTACAGCGCTGGCGTGGTTGCGGGGCCGGGAACGCCAAGTTCGGCCAGCTCGGCGATGTGGGCCTGCACTTCTTCCTGTTCGCGCCCTGCGTAGCCGGCGTTCAGGAGGTGCTTGACCTGGACATTCCGCTTGGTGCCATCGGGAAGTTCAAAGCTCAGAGTCGTCATTTTCTGTCCATCCTTTGCGTGTCCTGCTGGAGAAATTTTTCAAATCGGAAACCGGAAACAGTCGCCAATGTACATCCAGTATGCGTAATGTATACATTTAACGCCAGTGTGGCAGGCGTCACCGTAAACTTCTCGTGGAGGAAACCCATGGCCAACGTTCCAGTTCCGGCTTCCGGCGCAGCGCCGCGTCCCGGAAAGCCGATGCATCCCAAAGGCCTGTACAAGGCCTTTGCGGCAAGCCTCACCGGCACCGCGCTCGAGTGGTACGACTTTGCCGTCTACTCCGCCGCGGCCGCCGTCGTATTCCCCATCGTCTTTTTCCCGTCATCGGATCCCTTGACCGGGACCATCCTGGCGTTCTCCACCTACGCGGTGGGCTATGTCTCCCGTCCTGTGGGCGGCATCATTTTCGGCCGGCTCGGTGACCGCATCGGCCGCAAGAAGGTCCTCGTGACGACGCTGATGATCATCGGCGTCGCCACTGTGCTGATCGGGGTGCTGCCTGGCTACGGCAGCATCGGCATCTCGGCCCCGATCATCCTGGTGTTGCTGCGCTTCGCCCAAGGCGTGGGCGTCGGCGGCGAATGGGGCGGGGCAGTGCTGCTCTCCAGCGAATACGGCGATCCCCATCGGCGTGGCTTCTGGGCCTCCGCGGCCCAAGTCGGACCGCCGGCCGGCAACCTCATGGCCAACGGCATCTTGGCCGTCCTGACCGTTACGCTCAGCGAAGCGCAGTTCATCAGCTTCGGCTGGCGCATCGCCTTCCTGGTCTCGGCCGTGCTGGTGGGCTTCGGTCTCTGGATTCGGCTGAAGCTTGAAGATACCCCGATCTTCAAGGCCATTGAGGCCCATGGTGAACAGCCCAACGCCCCTGTCCGCGAAGTTTTCAGCAAGGAACTCCGGCCGCTCGTCGCTGCCACGCTGTGCCGGGTTGGCCCGGACGTGCTGTATGCCCTGTTTACCGTCTTCACCCTGAGCTACGGCATCCAGGTCCTCGGCTACGACCGCAGCCAGGTCCTCACCGCCGTGTTGATCGGCTCCGCGTTCCAGCTGTTCATGATCCCGCTGGCCGGTGCCGTATCCGATCGCTTCAACCGGCGCCTCGTCTACGGCATCGCGGCAGTGGTGGGAGCCGCCTGGACTTTCGTCTTCTTCGGAATCCTGGGCGGGCACAGCGAGCCGCTGCTGATCGCGGGAATTGTCCTGGGACTCATGGCGCACTCCTTCATGTACGGACCGCAGGCCGCCTTCATCGTGGAACAGTTCTCTCCGCGACTTCGGTCCACCGGGAGTTCGCTGGCTTACACCTTCGCCGGCGTGATCGGGGGCGCCATCGCACCCTTGATGTTCACGCTGCTGCTGTCCCAGTTCGGCACCTGGATTCCGGTTGCCATCTATGTGGCCGTGGCCGCCGTCGTCACCGCAGTGGGGTTGGCGCTCGGCCGGGACTCCAACACCGTGGAGGACGAGGACTATCGCCTGCTGCTGGAAGGATCTGCGGCGGCAAGCCGACAGTCCACCGTCGCGGAAACGCGCTGACTCTCACGTCATGCCTTCGAAAATCCTGACAAGCTGCGCTGGGCGGGCAGAAGATTCCTCAGGTGCGGAGCAGGATGTCCCGGGTCACCGCGAGGTGATGGTCGATGGCCTTCTGGGCCTTCGCCGCGTCGCCGGACATCAGGGCGTCGAGAATGTCCTGGTGCTCGGCGCACACCTGCTCGCGCCGGCCTCCGGTACGGAACAGCGCGGAGACGCCTACCAGAATCTGCCGGACGTGGAGCTTGCTGTACGTCCGGGAGATGAGCTCGTTGCCCGCCGCGTCGATGAGCTGCTGGTGGAACAGGGTGTCCAGGCGGATAAACTCGCGGGCCGCTTCCGGGCTCAGTTCCTCGGGAAGCTTCGCCTGCTGGTCAAGGGTTTCCTGCATCGTCCGGGCGGGAACCCGGCCTTGCTCGATGACCAGCTGGGCGGCGTGGCTTTCAAGGATCCCGCGCAGCTCCATCAATTCGGACATTTCCCGGCCGGTCACCGGAGGAACGTAAGCTCCGCGTTGGGGAATCAGTTCAACCAAGCCGTCCGAGACGAGCAGCAGGAGCGCCTCACGCACCGGCGTTCGCGATACGCCGATTTCCGCGGCCAGTTCCTGCTCGTTCAGGAACTTCCCCTGGACCTCGGGGTCGATCAGGATATTTTCACGCAGGTACGCGTACGCCTTCTCGCGGCCGGACGCCGCAGTCCCCGAACTTTTTCGCATACATCATGTATACAACAATCTGGAGTAAATTCATGCGTTTAGCCGTGGCACAAATCATCACGGGAGCCGATGTGGCCGCCAACCTGGAACTGATCCGAGAATACGCCACCCGCGCCAAAGCCGCCGGAGCCGAACTCGTGGTCTTTCCCGAAGCAGCGATGCGCGCCTTCGGCAATAGCCTGGCCGATATCGCCGAACCGCTGGACGGACCATGGGCCGAAGCGGTCCGCGGCCTTGCGCGGGAGCTGAACATCGCCGTCGTGGTGGGAATGTTCACTCCCGGCGCGGGCGGTCGGGTCCGGAACACCCTTTTGGTCACCGGCCCAGGGGTGGACACGTCCTACGACAAGATCCACCTCTTCGACGCCTTCGGCTTCGCGGAATCCGATTCGGTCGACGCCGGGACGTCCCCCGTAACCTTCGAACTCAACGGCACCGTGTTTGGCCTTTCCACCTGCTACGACGTGCGCTTTCCCGCCCTCTTCACAGCGAACGCCCGGGCAGGAGCGCAGGTCAACATTGTCTGCGCCTCGTGGGGCGCCGGAGAAGGCAAAGCCGGGCAGTGGGACTTGCTGGTGCGGGCCCGCGCAGTGGACAGCACCACCTTCGTGGTGGCGTGCGGCCAAGGCAACCCGGCCAGTGTCGGCCTGCCCACCACCGGCACCGCGCCCACGGGAATAGGGCGCAGTGCCGTGATCTCGCCACTGGGTGCCGTGATGGTGGCCCTCGGGGAAATGCCTGAACTCGCCGTCGTCGACATCGATCCGTCTGTTGTGGAAGAAGTCCGGGGCAAGCTTCCGGTCCTGGCGAATGCCCGGGATCTTTAGCGGCCGCCGTCGCCGTCTTCTTTGAGGGCCAGCCAGTAGGCCGAGCCGTCGGACGTTCGGCTCACGAAACCGGAGTCCACCAGGTACCGCCTGAGCATTGGCACGTCTCCAGTGAACCGGGCGATACGTTCGTTGAGCTCTCGTTCCGCCACCCGCTCACCGCTGTCCAGGACGCGTGTGGCCACCCAATCGAGAAGCTTGAGTCGGTCTGCTTCCCGCGCGGGATAGCGATCGATACGCCCGTCCGCGGTCAAGAAGCGCTCGACGCCGGAGGGGCTGGGCGCCGACGAGAGGCTCGCCAGCGCGTCCCGGAAGGCATGCTCGCGGATGCGGTAGCGGACACTGCCTTCGGTCTCGACCGTTTCGACCAGCCCCGCCTGGTTCAGGAGCGTGAGCGCCCGTTCGAGTTTTGCCGGCGAGAGCGAGCTGCCCGGGGTTCCGCCAACGCTGATCTCAGCGAAGACTTTCCGGGCTTGCGCGTTTGCCAGCGCCGCGAGGAGGCGCCGCGCATCCGGCGTCGTCGATGAGTCGCTCCCCATGGGCCCAGCATAGGCACAAATGGGCGCCCCGTCCTGACCTTCTTTCGTTTCGGAAAGCGCTTACGACACGGCGAGTCGTGTCATTTCAGGGCTTTCGCGCGGCAAAGAAGGTCAGGACGGACAGGCCACGTTCGACTCAGGCGGCCGGGATGTCTTCGAAGATGACTTGGTCCAGCAGGACATGGCCCCAGCTTCCCGTGCCGTTATCGACCACCTGAAGCTGTGCGCTCTGACCAATCAGATCGGAGACGTTCCACGACGTCCAGGCGAGGCGTTCGCTGTTCTGGCCCGTCGCGGTGCGGACCACTTGCCCGTTGACCACAAGATTCACCGTGGTCTGATTGTCCGGTTCACCGCCAACCGCGTTCGGCACGCTGCTGAACACGATCTGGTCCACCATGATGTGGCCCCAGGATCCGCTTGCGTGGTCGATGACCTGGATTTGGGCCTTCTGCCCCACGAGCGTGTGGACGTCCCAGTTCACGTTCGACATCGTCGATGAGTTCTGGCCCGTTGCCGTACGGACTACCTGCCCGTTGACGAGGAGGTTCACCGCAGCGGCACCCGACTGGCCCCAGGGGTGGTTTCCTCCCGCGATGAGGAAGTCGATGTAGTCCCGCGTGATCGTGAACGTCGGCGATGTGATCGCGCCCGTGGCCCCATCACCTCCTCCGACGTACGTGTCGAGGACCTTGGAGCCGAGCTGGTTGGGGAGGGATTCCGCCGTCGGGCCTTGGCCGGCGTAACTGCCTGACGCCGTCCAGCCGGCACCCCACGTCGCGCCCTCGAAGTCGGCAAAGACGTCCGACGGCCGTGGGTTGTTCCCGCCTCCCTCGAGGAAGTTGACGTACGAGTGGCCGATGGTGAACGACGGCGAGGTCAGCGTTCCGGTCGACGCGTCGCCGCCGTTGAAACTGTTGACGAGCTTGTTCCCGAGGTAGCCCGTGACGGGCTGTTGGTTGGGGAGAGCCCCGCTGGCGGGCCCGGAACCGAAGGCCGCTCCCGCCGTCGTCCATGAACCATAGGTGCTGCCCTCGAAGTCTGCGTACGGCGCCGCGGGGTTCGCCTGTTCGGTGATGTTGGCGAATTCCGTGATCGAGAGGTTGGCGAAGTTTGCGCTGCCGCCGATCGTGTAGAGGGAGATCCCGGTGTCCGACGACGTGAAGAAGTCCTGGTTCGAGAGTGCGATCCGGCCGTCGTCGGCGAAGACCTCCACGCTGCCGTGGTCCACGAGAATCCGGAGGTGCACGGAGGTCGTGCCCGAGGCGAGCGGCGCCTGGGACTGCTGGTACGTGCCGAAGGAATACGGCACTTGGTCCTGCGCGGAGCGATCGACGTAGAGGTTGCCCCCGTAGACGCCGATGTTCGTATGCCGGCTGCCGTCCTTGTTCTCACCGACGGAGATACCGACGTTGTTGAGGGTGGTCCAGCTGACGTCCGCATCGAGCTCGTAGGCGGAGCCGTGGTAGTCGAGGGTTGTCCGTCCGTTGACCGTGGCGTTGGCGGGCTTCACGGTTTTAGTGGCGTAGTTGGCAAGATTCGGGGTCGGCTGGGATAGGAGGCTGTAGACACCGCTGCCCTCGGACTTGAGGCTGAGCTGGCGCACCACGGACATCTGGCCGTTGTAGTTGTCCGTGGAGTCCGTCGGTACGGTGTGCGGCGCGTAGTGCCAGTTGTTCATCCAGCCGATCGCGTAACGGGAGGTATCGGGATTCGCGGCGTCCGGCCAGGTCACCGAGGCGTACCAGTCCGAGCCCCAGTCGAGCCACTGCGGGTCCGTCTGGTCCGCGACGAACGCCGAGCCGTTCCACGTTCCGGTCCAGTACGCGTAGGTGTCCGGCTTGCCGCTATAGTCGCCCTGCATGCTCCCGGCCATGATCCAATGCCAGCTGCCGTCGTTGGCCTTCATTTGGAAGATGTCCGGGCACTCAACACCGCCGATGTTCGGGGTGGTGTAGCTGAAGTCAGTTTGGTGCGTCCAGGTCTTGATGTCCGGCGAGGTGTAGAACGTGATTTTCTGCTGACGGCCGATCGCGGCTACCCAATTCGAGTGCGCTGCGTCCCAAACGATCTTCGGGTCGCGGAACCAATCCGAGGCGTCCGGGTTGGCGATGACCGGCGCGCCGTACTGCGTGAAGGTTGTCCCGCCGTCGGTCGAGTACCAGAGGTATTGCGACTGCTGGAACGGGTCACCGTCAGTGGGCTGCGTGGCGAGCGCGACGACGGCGCCCGCGCCGAAGCCCGCGGTGTTGTTGGTGTCGACCACTGAGGAGCCGGTCCAGACGGGGAAATTGCTTTGGAGGGGGAGGGCGTCGCCTTGGTCGTTGAACACCACAGTGTCCGACGACGTCGCGTGTCGCCACCCGCCGGGGCCGTTGTCCTGGTTGCTGTGAAGGTAATACAGGTTGTACTTGCCGTTGAGATAGATGGGCCGCTGAGGGTCGCTCAGCCATCCTGACGGCGGGGTCATGTGGTACACGGCCCGCATTGGCGGTGCGGTCGCACTGCCGACGGCTCCTGCGCCGGGGATGTCCCCGGTAACTATGGTGGTCGTGAAAAACATCGTGAGTGCGGCGAAGAGGGCGAGCATGCTCGCCCTCTTCGACAGCCTCCTTGCTGAGCGGGCCATAAAATCTCCGGGTCTCGGTGAGGACTACTCGATCGCCGATAGCTCTGCATCGAGCCTCTGCACACGGCGTTGTTGAGCAGGCGGGGGAGCTTGTGGTGGAGCTAAGGATTTCTGATTAAACGCTTAATCACGGAAAGAGTAACTGGTGATGAGTTTGTGATCAAGCGTTTAAGCGGATTATTTTAGTTGGCCACACGGGCGGTGAGGCGGCTCATGAGGGCGCGCCGGATCCGCTGGGCTGGTTGTTCGACCGCCACGCAGCTCAGGAAACCGAGGGGCCAGGACGCCATGAGAGCGAGCGCAGCAAACCCGAGCACGGGAAAATGTGATGGCACGTGGGCTGCGGCGAGGAGCTGTTGGATCGGCCATCCGTAGATGTAGATCCCGTAGGAGATGTCGTAGCGGGACCCGATGGCGGACGCGCTGCCGATTGAACCGATCGACAGGATGAGATACGCAAACGGCAGTGGGGCGAGGGCTGTACCGTAGCCCGTGGCGAGGGCGCCCCAGACGGCGAGTGCGGCGAGAATGCCTGGCGCCGCACCGACGCGGACTCTGTGCCTCTGGGTGGCAAGGAGGGATCCCGCCATGAAGATCGCGAGCAACGGGAGGACGAACTCGGTGCGGTTCGGCCCGAAGCCGCCTGCGAGGAGCTTTCCGAAGACCGCTCCCGTGGATGCGGCAAAAAGCAGGAATATTGCAGTGGCCGTGCCTCGCCTGCTCTCCGGAATCCTACGGAGCAGGAACACGATCACGGCGATGATGACGTAGCAGAACCCCTCCCAGGTGAGAGTCCATAGGGGGCCGTTCCAGTCAAAGCGGTCGTTGTTGCCCCAGAGGGACGTCCCGATGGCGGGTGTGTCCATAACGCCGATGCTGAGTGCCAGGGCCGCGCCGAGGAAGGTCAACGCTCCGCGCGGGTCGTAGGTCCCGTGCGTCAGGAGGGCGCCAAGCGGTGCGGCCACGAAGGCAACAGCAAGCGCGGCGACCACGAGGGCAGGATAGATGCGGGCGAGTCGGGCTGCGGCGTACTCCAGCACTGTGTCCGAGCGTTCTGCGCTGACGGTAATGAGATAGCCGGAGATGGCGAAGAAGCCCATGACGCCTGCGGTGCCAAGCTTGATCCCGTAAAGCGAGGGTTCCGGGCCGTAGCCGCCTAGCCACCAGGAGTGGGAGACGATCACGGCTGCTGCGAAGACCAAGCGCACGGCGTTCAGCGAGTTTCGTCCGGAGCCCAGTGCGCGACCCAGGGTGCGGGTGCCGAGTATGGCCAGGCCCGGACGGTCCACGGCTGTCGTTGGGGTCTTCATGGGCTGGTCATTTCTATTTCATGCCCAGGACTGTTCGGGTGATCTTCTTGAGTGTGACCTGGCTAACATTCTTGACTGAATCTACACGAGTAGATCTGAGGAGGTCAAGCAACTTTACCTTCGTCCCGGTTCTCGTGCGAAACAATGAGTAGATGGGGGAACTGTCAAGGCTTTCGCTTAGGGGACGCCCATCCCGGACCTTTGGGCTGGGCGTGGTTTGTGCAGTCCTGACTCTAGGTGCGGCGTCGGGATGTGCATCACCTCAAGGCCAACCGCCTTGCTTGCCTCCAAAATTTTCCGTAAATCCCGAGGTCGCAAAGGTGGGTGACGAGCTAACCATCAGCGCCCCCGACGCCCAGTGCAATCCGCGCTACGGTGCCAATGCTCTCGTCGAACTCAAAGTTACGGACGCTGCTGGTATCAAACTCGTCGACAAGACGGCGCCAATGAGTGACAAGGGCGGCTTCACTTTCACGTTTGTCCTCCCGAAAGGTGCCGCCCCAGGAGAGGCAAAGGTAGTCGCCATGCCTCACAACATCGACTGGTGTGATGACACGGGACACAACAACCGCGTGAGCGGCAACGCCACTTTGCAGCGCGCTTCCTGTGCTGTCCCAGAGAAATCGTTCAACGTAACACCCTAGTCGCGCGCGACAGCCACCCTCAATCAGCCCGTCGATAGTGCAAGGCGACCGCGCCGTTGCTGAGCGGCTGCGCCGCGATCAGGTCGAGGCGTCGGGTGCTAGGCAGTCCGCCCTGGTACAGGGTGGGACCGTGGCCGGCAATCCTGGGATGAACAAGGAACTTGTACTCGTCAATCAGATTCAGTTGGTCCAGCCCTGTCGCAAGTTTGCCGCTGCCGACGAGCACCCCGCCGGGAGTCGCATCCTTGAGATCCTGCACCGCCGTGCGCAGGGCGCCGACGACGTGGTGGCTGTTGGTCCACGGGAAGTCGCTTCGCGTCGACGACACAACGTACTTCGGCTTGGCCTCCAGCTTGAGCGCCCACTCGCGCATCGCAGGCGGCGCGTCCTCGTCGCCGCGGGCGACCGCTGGCCAGTAGCTCTCCATCATCTCGTAGGTGGTGCGGCCCCAGAGCATTGCGCCCCCCTCGTCCATGAGGCGGGTGAAGTAGGCGTGCGTCTCGTCGTCGGCGATGCCTTCCTGGTGGTCAACGCAACCATCCAGGGTGACGTTGATGCTGAACGTTTGGAGACCCATACGATGATTCTAGGCCGCCCACTTAACGACGCCTCAACTATCACCGCCTTGCCACGGAGGGTATTCGCTGGACTAGTTAACGGGTAGCACGGCGGGCTCTCCTCTACTCAATTCCGTGCAAGGATGCGCAGGTCTCCATTCGAGTAGCGGAACCTCTAGTATTTTGTCCAGTCGAGCGCCTTAATCCTTGCTATGAACAAGGTGAACAGCTGGATCGAGCTACTCGGCGGCTGGTGTTTGGGGCGGCGTCCAAGGACGTCGGATACTCGGCACATGATCGGATCATGGGCGGCAAAAGCGATGCTTAGCTTCATCGTATTTGAGTGGGTCGTTCAGCTTGGGTGGAAAGGCAATGGAACCTACAGCTACGCATCGAACTACGTCAGCGACCTCGGCGCGGTACATTGCGACGACATCGGCAACCCTGCCCGCTACGTGTGTTCTCCGTCCTTCGCTGCGATGGATCTGGCTCTTATCTTCATCGGCGTGAACGTCGTGGTAGCGGCCTGTCTCATCACTTCACCGGTGCTCTGGATTGCAGCACATGCCGGCGACCTTGATGACGCGTACAAGGCGTTACGCCGGGACAAAACTGACGGCAAGATTCGAATGCAGCCCACCGGTTTTGCCAAAGCAACGACAACCATCATTCGTTGGTCGCTCGCCGTTACCGGGCTGGCTATTTTCGCCATCGGCGTCTTCCCCGAAGACTATCCAAATGCAGGCCACACTATTGGCATCCACGACCCCGCCGTCGTCATTCTGTCGTTGGGCATCTTCGTAACGCTCGTCTCGATCGGCGTGCTCTGGTTCAGGCGGACCGACGCAAGCCTTTGGTTTTTCGGACTGGCCATCGTCGCTGGCGTATCGGGATTGTTGATGCTGCTCACCGGCGGTAAAACAGAATTCTCAGGCATTTTTGAGCGTGGCGTCATCTACGCGTTCATTGCTGGCCTGGCCATCCTTGGCTTCATGGTCAGCTCCGCGGCCCATCATGAGCGCGTTGGCCACCTTCAGCCGCGACCAGCCACAAGGCCGCTATGGGGGCCTCGCCAGGCCGGGCGGCTTGTCGCACCGTTCAGGCGGCGTCATGCGACCGTACTCGAGATTTAGCAGTCGACCATGCTGCGGGAACCCGCACCAAATTTGCACCACCACGCCCCGAGAATGCAGAAAACCCCTGGCTAACCAGGGGTTTTCATTTGGCGGTGACGGTGGGATTTGAACCCACGTTGGCTTTTACACCAAACAACATTTCGAGTGTTGCACCTTCGGCCGCTCGGACACGTCACCAACTGAAATAGGGTACCGGAGTGGAGGCCTGTTCCCCAAAACGGCCCCGCCTGGCCGGCCGCGGACGACGGCCCGGCCTTCCCAAGCACAGCCCTCCTAAGTGCCGTCCCTTCCGCAATCGCAGCCGCAGGGCTAGATTCGCAAGCACCATGACTCTCCCGCAGCAGCCGGCACCCCAGCGAGCACAAACGCACCGACAGACGGCCCTGGCCTACTGGACCGTGGGCCCCTGCCAAGGTGAGCTCCGGAGCGAAGACCTTCCGGCGCCGGCCCAGGGTGAGGTTCTGGTCCGTGCCTTGTACTCGGGAATCAGCAGGGGCACAGAGCTCGTGGTCCATGAAGCGCACGTGCCTCCGCGGATTGCGAAGAAGATGCGGGCACCCCATCAAACCGGGGATTTTCCCGCGCCGGTCAAGTTCGGTTATCTGTCGGTCGGCGTCGTTGAAGAGGGCCCCGAAGACTGGATCGGCCAGAGCGTCTTCTGCCTGCACCCGCATCAGGACCGCTACGTCGTCCCGCTCACCTCACTTACGCGAATCCCCGACGGCGTGCCGGCCCGCCGGGCTGTGCTCACCGGCATCGTGGAGATCGCCCTGAATGCCCTGTGGGAGGCCGGCCCCCGCCTCGGTGACAGGATCGCCGTCGTCGGCGCCGGACTCGTGGGCGGCATGACCGCAGCGCTCCTCCGCGGCTTTCCGCTGGAACGCCTGCAACTGGTGGAGACGGATCCGGGAAAGCGCGGGTTCGTGGAATCCCTGGGCGTGGAGTTCGTGCATCCGGACGACGCGCAGCAGGATTGCGACATCGTGTTCCACTGCTCGGCGACGGATGAAGGACTGGCCCGCAGCCTGCAGTTAGTGGGGGACGAGGGCGAGATCATCGAGATGTCCTGGTACGGGAACCGGGCTGTTTCCCTCCCGCTGGGGGAGGACTTCCACGCCCGGCGCCTCTCCATCCGTGCGAGCCAGGTGGGAGTGGTGGCACGTTCGCGCAGGCACCGCCGCACTTCAAGCGAGCGGCTGGAGCTGGCAGTGTCCCTCCTGCGGGACCCTGTCTTCGACGCTTTCCTGACGGGAGAGTCGCAGTTCGAGGAGCTCCCCGGCGTCTTCGACGGCCTGGAAAACGGGGAACTGGACGACCTTTGCCACATCATTGCCTACCCCAAAGACAGGAAGGCCTAACGATGTTCAGCCTCACCGTCCGCCGGCACTTCATGATCGCCCACAGCCTTCCGCGGGAGTCGTTCGGCCCGGCGCAGGGACTCCACGGGGCCACTTTCGTTGCCGAGGTGACGTTCCGCCGGGCCGAACTGAACGGCGACGCGATCGTCCTGGACATCGGCGCAGCCGGAACCATCTTGGACGACGTCCTTGCCGGCCTCAACTACAAGAACCTCGATGAGCACCCCGACTTCGCCGGGCAGCTCACGACGACGGAAGTGCTGGCCCGCTTCATCGCTGTAGCGGTTGCCGCTAAGGTTCGCGGGAGCGACGACGGCGGTGCGCTCGCCGGCGTCGACGTCCTTCTCCGGGAACATCCCGACGCCTGGGCGGGCTTCTCGTTGGATTTCGAGCGATAGCTCGCGCGGGACTGCCCCGGATGAGGGCAAACGGTGCAGAATGGGGCCATGACGTCCGCCGTGCTTTCCACCCAAACGCTCACCCCGGAACTCCTCCGCGCCTGGGCGTGGAATAGGCAGGGCCTGGACGGCTCGCTCGCGGGCAAGACGTCCGAGGAAGTCTTGGACCGCGCAGGCTGGGCCCGTTCCGTCGGCGGCGCCAACCCCTACCTGACGCTCTTTGCCCGGGCCGGGATCAGGCGCGAACAGGTGGATCGCGACGTCGCGGAGCTGAGAATCCACGAGCTTCCGACCGCCCGCGGATGCACGTACGTCCTCGGCCGGAACGACTTCGCCTGGGGCCTCCAAGTCGGCCGGGACGCCGCGGTGGCGCCGTTCAAGGTCCTGGCCCGGCTCGGCGTCGAACGCGGTGAGATTACCCTGCTCGAAGAGCAAGTGCTGCACACCCTCCTGGAATCCAGCGACCCCATGGACCCGAAACAGCTCAGGGACGAACTCGGCGAGTCCGTCCGCAGCCTCGGCGAAGAAGGCAAGAAGAAGGGTGCATCCACCACGCTCCCCACGGCCTTGGGCCTCCTCCAAGCCGACGGCCGCATCCGCAGGGTCCCCGTCAATGGCCGCCTCGACCAGCAGCGCTATGCCTACACGTCGTGGGCGCTGCCGCCCAGCACCATCGACGACGACGCCGCCCGCGCGCGCTTGATCGAACGGTACCTGCGCTGGACGGGTGGTGCGACGTTCAAGCAGAGCCAATGGCTTACCGGCTTCACAGTCGCGCAGAGCAAGGCGGGGCTGGCCGCCGTCGGCGCCGTCGAAGTGACGACGGCGGCAGGCGAGCCGCTCTGGATGCTGCCCGACGACGTCGAGCACCTTTCCGCGTTCAAGGCACCGCACGAGGAACAGATCCAGCTTCTGGCCGGGACGGATTCTTTGGTGCTGTTGCGCAGGAACTCGGCGGACATGCTGGCTGAAGGCGATCGGGGCCGGAAGATCCTGGACACCACGCTCGTGCTGCAGGCAGACCTCTCGGACCATCCGATCCTGGACCGGGGACGGATCATCGGGCTGTGGCAATACGATCCGGGCAAGGAACGGATCGCAGCCTGGACGTTCGACAAGCCCAGCGCGGCCGTCGCCCAGCGAATCAGTGAGGTGGAGAGCTGGATCCGCGAAGACCTCGGGGACTTCCGCTCGTTCAGCCTGGACTCGCCGGCATCGCGACAGAAACGCATCGACGCCCTGGACAGTGCCAATTCATAAGACGAACGCTGGTCTCAGGTTGGAGTGCTTCAGTCCACCCAGAATCCGGAGAACTCGCCGGTGGCTTGCGTGAAGGTGGCATCCACGTGTTTTACGCGGCCTGGAGCATCCCGGGATTGCAGCCATTCCAGCAGGGAGTCGACGGATTCGCGGTCACCCTCGGCTATCACCTGCACCGAGCCGTCCAACTGGTTGGCCGCCTCCCCGGTCAGTCCGAGCATTCGGGCTTGGTGCATTGTCGAGTAGCGGAAGCCGACGCCCTGGACGCGGCCGGTCACCATGGCCGTGACCCGCACCGGGGAACTCATGCGGCACCCGATCCATATGGCCGAGTAATTGCCTCGAGGAAATGCCCGTCCGGATCCGCGAAGTAGACGCCGCGTCCGCCGTCGTTGTGGTTGATCTGCTGGGGGCGGGACCGCGCAGGGTCCGCCCAGTAGGGGATTTCCTCGGCCTGGATCCGGGAGAAAATCCCGTCGAAATCTTCCTCGCTGACCAGGAAGGCGTAGTGCTGGGGAGAGATTGGCCGGTCGGCTGTCGCGAAATCGAGCGCTACTCCGTGTTCAAAGGACACGGTCATGAAGGACCACATGGGCTGCGGCTTCGGGAGTCCAAACACCTTGGCGAGGAACTCCGCCGAGTGCCGCTTGTCCGTTGCGTAGACGATGGTGTGGTTGAAAGAGACTGTCATGAGGTCCTCCTCAGATGTGCTGCCTGAGACCATCTGACGTCCAACCCCTCACAATTTCAAGGGGCCTCCGACGCGTGCGATCCGACGGCTGCTGCTATTTCCGGTGGGCTGCGAAGAAATCGCGGAGCAATGCCGAGCATTCCTCTTCGCGTACGCCGGCGTAGACCTCCACCCAGTGATTGAGCCTGCGTTCACGCAAGATATCGAACACGGATCCAGCAGCACCGGCTTTCTCGTCCCAGGCGCCGAAGACCACCCGCGGAATCCGGGCCAGCACGATGGCCCCTGCGCACATGGCACACGGCTCCAGCGTCACCACAAGGGTGCAGTCCTCGAGCCTCCAGCCGTCTCCGCCTTCGCCGAGCTCAAGGGCGTGGCGTTGGAGGGCGGCTGCCGCCTCACGGATGGCGACAATCTCGGCGTGCGCCGTTGGGTCGCCGTGCGCTTCCCGTTCGTTCCTCCCGGCACCCAGCACGCCGCCGTCGGGCCCTAAAACGACGGCACCGATCGGTACATCCTCCGTATCCAGCGCCCGCCGGGCCTCGTCCAGGGCCAGGCCCATCCAGGCCGCGTGCTCTGCGTGATAAGGCTCGTTGGTGCTCATGCCTCAATGATAGTTTTGGAGTCATGCGCACACTCGTCGTGGACCACCCGCTGGTCGCTCACAAGCTCACCGTTCTGCGGGATAAGAACACTCCTTCACCGGTCTTCCGGCAACTCACCGAAGAACTCGTCACCCTGCTGGCCTACGAGGCCACCCGCGAGGTCAGGACCGAAGCGGTAGAGATCGAAACCCCCGTCACCAAGGCGATCGGTACCGCCTTCACGAAGCCGACTCCGCTGGTGGTCCCCATCCTGCGCGCAGGCCTCGGCATGCTGGAGGGCATGACCAAGCTGGTCCCCACCGCCGAAGTGGGCTTCCTGGGCATGGCCCGCGATGAAGAGACCCTGGACATCATCACCTACGCCGAGCGCCTCCCCGAAGACCTCACCGGCCGCCAGATCTTCGTCCTGGACCCCATGCTCGCCACCGGCGGCACACTGCGCGAAGCCATCAAGTTCCTCTTCAAACGCGGCGCTTCGGACGTCACGTGCATCTGCCTGCTTGCAGCCCCGGAAGGCCTGGCCAAGCTGGAAGAAGAGCTTTCAGACGCCAACGTCAAGATCGTTCTCGCCTCGATCGACGAGAGGCTCAACGAGAAGGCCTACATCGTTCCGGGCCTGGGCGACGCCGGAGACCGCCTCTACGGCGTAGCCGGCTAGCGAGTCCGGCTAGCAGCTAACCCGCCCGGCGCTGGGCCTTGCTTGCCTTGAGCACCATGGGCAGCTTGGACCGCAGCGTGCATTCAAGCAACTCCTCGGCCGTCGGGTCCTGTTCGTAGACCTCCGGCAGGCGGATCCCGATCAGGGTGTTCATGAGCATGCCCTGCGCTAGGAAGTCGCGAGCGGTTTCGGGGGACAGGCCGGCTTCGTCCCGCACCAGGCGGTAAATATCCAGGAATCCTTCCCTGGCCCGCGCCCCGATGGCGGGCTCATGACCTGCCACGAAGGCCTGCATCAGCATCATGAGGATCCCGCGGTCCGCCACGAGATCCGCGTAGGCGATGGCCATGAGCTGCTTGAGCTGTTCCGGCCGGCCGCTCCCGGCGGCCGGATCAAGGTGCTGCAGTTCTTCGGCGAATCCTCCGGCGTCGTACGCGGAGATGACGTCGCGGAACGCGCGCATCAACTTGCCGTGGGCACGGTCCAGGGCCTCCAGGAACAGGGTTTCCTTGGTGCCGAACATCCGCACCACGTATGGCTGGCTGATCCCTGCGGCCTTGGCCACTTGGTCCGTGGTGGACCCGGCGTATCCGCGCTCGGCAAAGACACCGGTGGCAGCTTCCAGGATCAGTTCGCGCCGCTGCGCCGCTGGTATGCGTCCGGCAGTTGCCTGGCCGCTTGAGCCTGTTTCCGGGGCGCCTGTGCCCGCTGTTTTCTTCGCCACACTTGACATGTTATCAGTCGATAACTAACTTTTGGCTTTAAGTAATCATTCGATTACAACAATCCGAAAAGTGGCACCCTTCAGCGCCCCGTGGAGTCATCATGAAACGCACCATTCCCGTTTGGCTGGCCATTGTGGCGGCCTCCCTTCCCGTCTTCATGGCCACGCTGGACAACCTTGTGGTCACCAACGCACTGCCCGTGATGCACAAGGCCCTCGGCGCGAGCGTTGAGGAACTGCAGTGGATCGTCAACGCCTACTCCCTGAGCTTCGCGGCATTCATGTTGCTGGCCGTCGGCCTGGGGGACCGCTTCGGCCGCCGACACGTGTTCATCGCCGGCCTTGCCGTCTTCACCCTGTCTTCCGCCGCAGCCGCCCTTAGCACGGACCCGGCGCAGCTCATCGCCGCGCGCGCAGTCCAAGGCGTGGGCTCCGCGGCGCTCATGCCGCTATCGCTCACCCTGCTGGTGGGCTCGGTCAGCGACAAGCTGCGCCCGCTCGCCATCGGCATCTGGGGCGGAGTCTCCGGCTTGGGTGTCGCACTGGGGCCGCTGATCGGCGGCGCAGTCGTGGAAGGCTGGAGCTGGGAAGCGATCTTCTGGCTCAACGTGCCCATTGGCATCCTGTCGATTCCGCTGGCGCTCTTCGCGCTTCCGAACAGCTTCGGCGCCCGCGTCCGCGCCGACGTCGTAGGCCTTCTTCTCTCCGGACTTGGCCTCTTGGCGCTCGTTTTCGGCATTGTCCGAGGGAACGACGCCGGCTGGTCCAGTGCCGAAGTCCTCGGCGCCTTGATCGGTGGCGGGGTCCTGCTGCTTGCCTTCGTCCTGTGGGAATCCCGCGTTGCCGCGCCGCTCCTTCCACTCCGGCTCTTCCGCGACCGTAGCTTCACTGTGGCTAACCTGATCGGCCTGACCTTCAGCTTCGGGATCTTCGGCTCCGTCTTCATCCTCATCCAGTTCCTGCAGGTGGTGCAGGGCCACGGACCCCTCGCAGCCGGCGTGATGACCATGCCCTGGACCTTGGCCCCCATGTTCGTGGCCCCACTCGCCGGTCTGCTGGCACCGCGGCTTGGCACCAGGACCCTGATGATCGCGGGCCTCCTGCTGCTGACAGCGGGCATGTTCTGGCTGGCCGGAGTCCTTTCCGCGACCGCCCCGTACGAGACTCTGGTGCCCGGATTTGTGGCGGCTGGAATCGGTATGGGCCTGGTTTTCGCCCCGATGTCGACGTCGGTGCTCGCCAACATGCGCGCCGAGGACCACGCGAAGGCGAGCGGCACCAACTCCACTCTCCGGGAGATCGGTGTAGCACTTGGCGTGGCCGTGCTGACGGCAGTCTTCACGGGAGCCGGCGGCAAACTCACTCCCACGGGCTACGTGGAAGCGGCCATTCCCGCCGTCTACGTTGGTGCGGCCGTGCTGGTCCTTGCCACGCTGGTGGCGTGGCTCCTTCCGTCCCGAGCCCGAGCCCGCGCGCAAGCTGAAACAGAAGCCGGCGTGGGCACCTGGGGAGGCGCCGCCGTCGAACTCGTCAACGCGGGGTCACTTACGGCCCAATTCGAGCAGCAACATGGGCTGTAAGTGACCCCGCGTTGTGCTCGGCCCCTACCGGTTTTCCGGCTCCGCCGATAGCCTTTGGCCCATGGACTGGAAACTTGAACTTGTGTTTGTCCCTGTGTCCGATGTGGACCGCGCCAAGGATTTCTACGTCAACAAAGTGGGCTTCAACGCCGACTACGACGAGCGGCCCATGGACGGCATCCGCTTCGTCCAATTGACTCCGCCTGGCTCGGCATGCTCCATCTGCATCGGCGAAGGCCTGAACGACGCCCCTCCAGGCACCGCCCCCAGCCTGCAGATGGTGGTGGGCAATATTCAGGAAGCGCACGATCAGCTCAAGGCCAACGGCGTGGAAGTCAGCGACATCGACATCCAGGATTGGGGCCACTTTGTGTACTTCGCCGATCCGGACGGCAACAAATGGGCCGTCCAGTACATCCCGCACAGGCCCAACGGCTAGGACTCACACCGTAAGAGTTGGGCCGCGGAACGGATACGCAGGCAGGATGGATGCATGAACCTGCCTGCTGAAGCCGTGAAAACCCTGACCGTCCGGGCTGTCCTCTTCGATATGGACGGCACCTTGGTGGACTCCACCGCGATCGTCGAGGAAGTCTGGAGCGAATTCGCGGGCCGGTATGGACTGGACATCGGCGAGATCCTGCGGACTTCACACGGGGTCCAAGCCAAGGACACGGTGCGCCGTTTCGCCCCGGCTGGAGCCGACATCGACGCGCTTGCGGAGGAACTCGGCGAGATGGAACGGACCCGGACGGACGGGATCGTGGCGTTGCCCGGAGCCTCGGAACTGTTGCGGTCCTTGCCTGCCGACGCCGTCGCCATGGTCACCTCGGCCGATCGGATCCTCGCCGGAGTGCGCATGAAGGCGGCCGGACTCGAGATGCCGGGGACCACTGTCACTTCCGAGGCTGTAACGCGCGGCAAACCGGACCCGGAAGGCTACCTTAAGGCCGCCGCCCTGCTGGGTGCGGAGCCGGCCGACGTCGTCGTCTTCGAAGATGCCCCCGCGGGCATCGCTTCCGCCCGTGCGGCGGGCATGCGGACCGTGGTGGTGGGCGACGCCGGAGGCGAGGCGGCAGATGGGCTGTGGCAGATCGCGGACTACTCAGCTGTCACTGCCACGGCGAGCCTGGACGCTTCCGGTCGCCGGGTAATCGAGCTCCGGTTCTAGCGTCAGCGGGCTTGATGTAGGCCGGACGGGTCCTGTTGTTCCCCGGAGGACGAGGGTTCCCTCGAAGATGATCCTCGCTCCGGTCAGGCTGGTTGAGCCTGGGTTCTCGGAGAGGGCGGCGACGGCGCGCCGGGCTGCTGCACCGACATTGACCGCAATCGTCGAAAGGGCAGGAAACGTTGTGGTCGCGAGGGTGTCGTCGCATCCGATGACACTCACGTCCTTCGGTACGTCCACGCCCGCGGCGGCGAATCCGCCCATCAGGCCGTGCGCAATGACGTCGTCAAAAGCGATGACAGCCGTGACTCCGGACGCTGCCACTGAATCGCCGAGCGCCTTCGCGGCTTCGTAGGTGCCCGGATCCGCACTGAAGTGCGTGACCTCGAGGGCGTGGGCCTTCGTGAAGTTGTCCACCGCCGAGTGACGCTGCTTGTTTGCCCATGATTGTGGTGGCCCGCCGACGTAGGCTATGCGACGGTGGCCGAGCTCGGCCAAGTGCGTCAGCGCGGAGCGGATGGCTGCAGTGGTGTCCAGCAGCACCCGGTAGGTTTCAGGAACATCGCGGTTGATGAACGCCACGCGTTGGGAATCGGCGATTTGCCGGATGCGGGACGAAGCGAGCCGGGAAGATACGACGATCAACCCTTCGACCTGGGGAGCCATCCGTGAGATGAGACGGTCTTCCCGGTTGGGGTCTTCATCCGTGTCCGCCAAGAACACGGATAGCCCGAGGTCGCTGGCGTAGTTTTGGGCCGCTCGGACCAGCGGAGGGAAGAACGGGTTGGCGATGTCCGGCACGATGAGTCCGATAGCGCCGGCGCGTCCTGTCGAGAGGGCGCGCGCGTGATGGTTCGGCACGTAGCCGGCGGCTTCGGCAGCCTTTTGAACCAATGCCACCGTCTCCGGTTTGAGGAGGTTTGGCCGGGTAAAGGCCCTGGACACGGTTGAGGGGGCGATGCCGAGTTCGGCCGCCAACTGCGTAATGGTCGGCCGGCCTGTCATTGGAGCTCACCCACGAGTTCCAATGCGGCCTGGACCAGGGCTTCGGCACTCCCAGGCGCGAAGGGGGCCGGCATGCCGTAGTAGCGGTGCGCGTCCTCCACTTCGTATCCTCCGAAGTCATATTCGTCCGCGCTCGGGAAGTATCCCGGGCACCCGTTGGTGTAACCCGTAACGAATACGGGCCCGTCCACCTCGGAGGCGATGGCTTCCGTTGCGGCCAGGAATGGTTCTCCGGGTAATCCTACGAGGGTCAGGCCCTGCCAGTTGAAGACGCTCACTGGTGCGTCCCAGGACATTTTCTCGTCGGGACTGCGGTCCACGGCCCATTGCTTCCACGCGTTGAGGAGGGATCGCCGGCCCGGATCTGCCGAAACCGCTTCCGCCTCCCACTGCCGGCTCAACTCCGAGGGGGAAACCGCGTCGCGCGCATTCATTGCGACGCCGACGGTCCTCCGGGCCGCCGAGGTCTCCCGGGAATCGAAGACCGGGAGGAGCCGGGTCCCCAACGCGGATGCCGCCACATGTTCTCCGATCTTTCGCGCCTGCTCCATCGTCCTGCCGGCGGAGCCGGAAAGCGAGTACGACGCGTCGGCACGATGGCCCGAGTTGATGTCACCGGCGGTCCCGGGCAGGAAAAGGGCCACTGAGCCTGGGGAACGTTCCTCCAGGACGCTCCTGGTGAACGCCGGATAGTCGCCGCTGATGAGCCGGTTTTCCGGACCCAGGACCACCGGGTGGCACGGATAGAGCAGGATCCAGGCAAGCACTTGTCCGCGCGCATCGCTGAATGTAGCGACTTGGACGGGCGGGTCCACGGCACGTTCGGGATGGCGTCGGTTCCTGGCAATGTCCACTCCGCGCGATTCGCCGTATTGCAAGGTGGCAGGCTGCTGGGAGGCCAACGCGGTCTCGGCGGCCTCGTGGCAAGCCACGACGATCTCCTCCAGGAGACCCGGGTCATGGCCTCCGAGCCGGCCCGGCATGACGCACGGACCTGCGTGGGTATGTGTCGCGGTGATCGCGACACGCTCCGGCATGAAGGGCAAGCCGCGTGCGACGCGGGTGCACGTGTCTTCGTGGAGGCCGCACACATCCACGGTGATCCAGCACGTGTCATCGACAGCCAACGCCCGGACGCTCAGGGGGTCGTGGACGCCGGTGCTCGGTTCCGTCCTCGCTGCGAATCCGGCCATTGGCGTACCTGCGGGCGGTGAGATCTCGACGACGGCGGCGCCCACCCGCATGGTGGCCTGCTCGGCTTCGCTGGTATTCATTCCGGTCTGCCCGATACTTTCCGGCCGTGCTGGACAACCTCGGTAATGGTCCCCGCTTCGGGTCCTTCCCCGGTGATCAGGACAAAATCTGCCGGGGAACCGACTCGAAGGTGGCCGAGCCCCGGCCGGGTGCCGGGGATCACCCGAGCGGGAGTGGATGTCACCATTTTGAGGGCTTCCGGTAGATCCAGGCCGACGTCGTGGATCACGTTGCGGAAACCGTCCGGCAGGGTAGCGGCGGCCCCTGCGAGCAGATCCGTGCCCACATGGGAGAGCCTTCCGTCAGGGGCAAGATCCACCAGGCCGCCCACGGAAGTACTGTGGCGGCCAGGCTCGCTACCGGCCAGTGCAGTGCTGTCCGAGACAAGATAAGCGCGTTCGGGGGTCTTTGCCCTGATCATCACTTTCAGCGTATCGCTGGGCAAGTGGTGGCCGTCCGCTATGAGTCCCGCCGTGAGGCGATCGTCCGCCAGTTGAGTCCACAGGGCATTAGGGTGTCTGGGCAGCATGGTCGCTATGCCGTTGCCCAGATGGGTCGCCAGGCGGGCTCCCGCGGTGACGGCAGCCGTGACTTGTCCAGGACTCGCGTGCGTGTGTCCGATGGCCACTTCGACGCCGAGTTCGCGGATTTGCGCGATCTGGGCAGGCGCATCGGGCGTGTGCGGGGAGACGGTGACGATACCGACCATTCCGCTTGCGCGAAGCCAGCGCCGGACCTCCTGGACGTCCAAGGGGCGAACGAATCCTGCATCGTGGACGCCCCGGGGACCATCCTGGTCCGAGATGAAGGGGCCCTCGATGTGGACGCAGGGGATAGCTGCCCTGGTGCTTGGATCAATTTCGCAGGCCCGGTTGATCTGCTCGAGCGCGCCGGTGATGGCCTCCTCCGACGCTGTCACAATGGTCGGCACCCACGTCGTGACGCCCAGCTTCGCCAGCTCGGCGCTCATGTTGATGATGGTTTGCGGGCTGACGTCAGCGGCGTTGACGTCGAATCCGCCGTAACCGTTGACCTGGCCATCGATAAATCCCGGTGCGATGACGGGCAGCCCTTGGTCAGGGTCGATCTCCCGCACAGACAGGATGGTCGTGTCGTAGGCGATTTCCAGATTGATCCCTCGGTGGGGGTCTTTGCCCACAATCGTTTTGGGCTGTGTCACAGCTTGTGTACCCGTCCTTTGAAACGTGAAATGAATTGCTGGTTGGCTTCGTCCCCGCCGGGAGCATTTCCCGATCGCCACAATGGCGGCTCAACGCCGATTTCGTTCAGCTTGCTGATGGCGGACATCATGAGCAAGTTCAGGGTGAAGGCGTTGGCGAACGTGGACACGGCGGCCGTTTTTTCCTTTGCCCCGGGGACCTCCATGACGGCGTCTCCGACCGGAACCTTCGTGTCGATGTGGTGGTCGACGACGTCGTGCAGGTTCAGCTTCTGTGGATGCCGTGCGGGGTGGTCACCGGCTGTTTCCTCTGCGTGCTCCCGCGAGGAAACGCCGATGGTCTTGACGGACAGTTCGCGTGCCGTCAGGGCCGCGTCGATAAGCGCGCTATTGATGCCGTAGGCGTTGACCAGGATGAGGACGTCCCCTGGTCCGAGGCCGGCGTCCTCGATGACGATCCGGCCGTAACCCGGAGTCCGCTCCATGGCCATTGAGCGGAGGGCGCCGCTGGAGAGCAGGGTGCCTTCGTCCAAAATGGCTGAAACGTGCATAAGCCCGCCTGCCCGGAAGAACACTTCCTGGCTTGCCAGGTTCGAATGACCGCCGGGGCCGTAGATGTGGACCAGTTCGTCCTTGGCTACCTGGGCGGCGAGAATGTCCGCGGCGACGCTGATGTTTTCGGCTTCTTCCAGGCGGATCCGCCCGAGGAGTTCGGTGATTTTTCCGAGGTAGTCCTGCGACAGCTGCTCATTTGAGTTCATCGCGGATCGGATTCGGCGTCGAGGTAGATGGTGACGTTGGGGTGGGTGCGCAACGCCGTACCGGGGTGGTCTCCGCTGATCGGCTGGTTCAGCGTGTTGTGGACGGCCGTCCTTTTGGCATGGCCGGGAACGGAAGCGATGATTTCGGAGGCGTGCAGCAAGCGCGGGATGGAGACGGTGATGGCGCGCCGCGGAACGTCGTCGAAGCTTGCGAAATGCCCTTCATCCACCTGTTGCTGGCGGCTTACCTGGTCCAGGTTGATGACGCGGGCGGGCAGCGGGTCGGCGAGGTCGGCCGGGGGATCGTTGAAGGCAAGATGGCCGTTGACGCCCAAGCCGAGCAGGACGAGGTCAAACGGATCTTGGCCCATCAGCGTGCCATAGCGCTGCGCTTCCTCTTCGGCGGGGTTCCCCGGATCGATGCGGTGAAAGGTGGTCGGCGGAAGGTGGCTGAAGAACGTGCGTTGCAGCCAGTTTCCGAATCCTTGGGGTGCGTCGGCCTCGAGCGCGAGGTAGTCGTCCATGTGGAAACACGTTATGCGGCTCCAGTCGATGCCGGGCTCCTGGACGAGCGCCTGAAGCGTTGCCTCCTGGCTGGGAGCTGCTGCGAGCATCAGCCGGACTTCCCGCTGGTTCCGGAGCGCCTTGCGCAGCGTTTCCGCTGCATGCGCGCCTGCGTGTTTCCCCAGCGCGGCCCGGTCCGGGTGTGTGGAAACGGCGGGGCTGTAAATGGTCAGTGCTGTCACGTGTGTGTCCTTCGGGTTTCTAGTTCAGTGGTCAGGAGGAGAGATCGGGCTATATGGAAGGGGTCTTTGACTGGCAGCGCCACCACCTTGTCGAGCGGCTTCCCTTCGCGGTCGCGTATTTGCAGCCACTCCTGGCCGGAAGGGTCCGGAAAGGTATTGAGGGTGTAGGACCAGATCCGCTCATGCCAGTCCAGGAGGTCCCGACGCCCGAAACTCTCGGCGAGCAGCCTGGTTGCGTAGAGTGCCTCCACCTGGACCCACCACAGTTTGGTGTCCCATGTTTGGGTCACCAAAGTTTCGTAGGGGTCGTTGCCGAAGAGCCTGCCCCGCGGTTCATCTCCAGTGCTGTCGACGTATCGGAAGACGCCGCCGTGCTGGTCATCCCAGCCGGCTTCCAGGGCCCGGACGGCAAGGTCCGGAAGCCAGTCCGGAATCCGGGGCGCAAGTTCAGGCATGATGTCGACGGCCTCCATGACCATCCAGAGCATCTCGAGCAGGTGGCCGGGGGTGCGGTGGCGGGCCAGGAGCGTGTCCAGGTCACCGCTGCTGTCCGGCCGGTATTCCCACCAGGTGTCGGCCTTCCACATGCCTTCGGAGTTTCCGTCTCCGAGGAGCTGGGAAAGTGCTGCGCCGGCTGTTTCCGCGCTTTCGGCCGAGCCGCTGGCCAGGTGCAACTGGGCGCCCACATTCAGCAGCAGCATCAGCCCGGCGGCATCCTTGAATCCTGCCCGGACGGGGTATGGCTCGGACGGAGCGCTCCGGGCCTCGATCCTTTCTTCGGAATGTGCCAGAAGCGCATGGGCTGATTGCAGCCACTCTTCACGTTCCCGGTGTGCGGCTTGGGGAAGCCGGGCTGCACCCGCCAGGCCCAGGGCCGCAAAGAGGTCAGCCAGTACACTGACTGCGATCTCCCCGTGCGGCCCGGACGGCAGCGCCTGCCCCTCAGCCGATGTGCGGTATGCCGTCACGCTGCCGTCCAGGATGGCGTGTGCCTGGATGAACCTGGCGGTTTCAATCGACAGGGTTGCCCACAGCTGGGGATCTTCCCCGATGATTGCGGCCTCGCTGTCCAGCGCAATCCTTGAGCAGAGCCAAGCCCAGCGGCCTTGGGACCACGTATATTTTTCGTTCGAAAGTAATCGCCCCGAGTTGGAAAAGCACGTGAAAACCCCGCCGTCTTTCCTGTCGACTCCGTTCTCAAGCCACCAAGGGAGGATGCCCTTGAGGAGCTGATCCCGTATTTCGGAACCGGTTGCGCTCATGCCACGGTGCTTTCAACTGGAAGCGTTGTAGCCGGCTCAAGGTCACGGTCAAGGGACTCGACAAGGGCGTCCGAAGCTTCGTTGTGCCAAGGGCGCAGCCAGCCGAAGACGCAATAGACGATTGCGGACGCAAGCACGGGGGCGGCCACGTTGATCGTCTGTGCACTGGCCGTGCCGAGGCTCGCGATCGGAGCGGCCAAAACGTACTTTGCGAGTGCGAAAACGATCAAACCGGTGGCCCAGGAGAACAATGCCGCAGAGGGCCCGCAGCGCCGGAATGGTCGCAACATCCCGAGCAGCATGGGAACGGCGATCGGCCCTACCAAGGCTCCGAACCAGAGGATTATCAGGCCCAGGACGCCGCCGAATGAATCCGCGCTCAGGGCAATGACCATGGACAATCCGATGAACAGGAACGTGGAAATCCGGCCACCCAGTAGTTCCGCTCGCGAAGTCAGCGGCTGCCGGGAACCGCGCAACGCAGGGATGATGTCCCGGATGACGACGGCGGAAATCGCGTTGGCGTCCGAAGAGGTCATGGCCATGGTGTGTGAGAACATTCCGGCGACGACCAAGCCGACGAGGCCGGCCGGCAACAGCTGCTGGGTCAGAAGCGCATAAGCCTGATCCGGGTGCGTCAGATTGGGCAGGATCAGCGGCGCGGCCCACATGGGGAAGAAAAGCACCAGTGGCCACACGAGATATAGTCCGCCCGAAAGCAGGACCGATTTGCGGGCCGCTGAGCCGGATGGGGCCGCAATGAAGCGTTGAGCCAGATTCCAGGTTCCGCCGTTGTAGGAAATCGTGCTGATCAGGCAATAGGCGAGGAAGAATCCGATGGTATAGTCCCCGGCGAATGGCTGCGAGTGGGAGGCCGGCAGCCGGGACCAGATTCCCGCGATCGAGGAAACGCCCCCAAGCTTGGCCACCGCGAAGATGAGCATCGCAACGCCCGCTACTGACTGGATGATGAACTGGCCCATATCCGTCAAGGCATCCGCCCACAAGCCGCCAATGGTCGAATAGATGAGCGTGACCCCGCCGACGATCAGGATGCCAACTGCAATCGGAACCCCGGCGAACACGTTCAGGAGGATCGCGCTGGCCGCCCACTTGGCCGCAACATCGAAGACTTTCAATGCGGCACCGGACCAAGCCAGTACTTGCTGCGCGGGTAGGTTGTAACGGGTAGCCAGGTATTCGAGCGGGGAGATGATTCCCAAACGCTGCCTCAGTCGCGGCCAGCGCGGGGCGAAGAAGACAGCGCCAACAAGGCAGGCAATGGTGATCGTAAGGGCCCACCACACGTACAGTGCGAAACCGGTGGTGTAGGCGATGGCGGCGTAGGCCACGAAGACAGCAGCCGAATAGCCGGACATGTGGTGGGAAATCCCCGCCAGCCACCACGGCATCTTCCCACCGGCTGTGAAGAAGTCCGCGGCGTTTTTCACTCGGCTCTTGGCCCACCAGCCGATCCCTATCATGACCACGAAGTAGGCCCCTAAAACGAGCCAGTCGGCGAAATACATACATGCTCCTTGATGCGACGAAAGCTTGGAAATGGGATCTGCAGTGGCGTCCACTTTTCTCTGCAAACGTTTGCAAAACAAGAGTCTTTTTGAAACTTTTCCTCGGGCCTCCTCAGCCGCCGCGCCAAGGACTTCTATGTCAACAAAGCCGAGCAGGGAGACGGCAACAGACGGGCTGTGGCAGATTGCGGATTACTCCGCGATCATTGCCACAGCCCGTCCGGGTGCTTCGGTCAGCCCACTCAGCCGGCCAGTGCGTACACCGTGGTCCCGCCGATGGTCTGTGACTGGAAGTTCGCAGCCACCCATTGCTCGATCTGCGCAGGAGCGTCCGATCCGCTGTTCGCCTGCATGGTCCCCCCGGCGATGAAGTAATGGATCTTGCCTTGTGCCACGAGCTGCTGGAACTGTTCGAGCGTCGGGGACGGGTCCGTGCCGTTGAAGCCACCCACAGCCATCACGGGCAGTTCGGTGGCCAGTTGGTAGCCGGCGGCGTTGTTGGAGCCTACGACGGCGGCCGCCCACGTGTAGTTCGAGGCGCCGGATTTCAGCGCGGCAACCATTTCCGACGACGGCGTGGTGGCGCCAAGCAGGCCGCCCATGCCGCCGCCTTGCCGGTTCCCGCCGAAGCCGCCGCCCTGGGCGCCCGGCTGTTGGAGGGCTTGCGGGGGAGTGTTCTGGGCCCCTTGCCCGAAGCCGCCCCGGCCTCCAAAGCCGCCGAAGCCACCAAATGTAGTCGTTGGACCGGCACTGGGGATTGCGCCGCTGTGCGTCACGGAGGCGGTTGAGATGGAGTACGCCAAGGGGCCGGCGAGGGAGGCCGCTAGGGCGAGCACCGCCGTCGTGCGCTGAAGGATGCGGGACGGGAAACGTCCCGAGAGTAGCACCCCGGCCGCGGCTGCCAGTGCCCCCAACAGCACCGCCCAGCGCAGCAACGGACCATAGGAGGTGGTGCTGCCCAGGAGGTCGAAGGCCGTGAATCCTGCTGCGGCCACTGCCATGGCGAGCATGACCGCGGCGACGAGCTGTGCGCGATGCTGCCACAAAAGCACGCCGCCCAGACCGGCGAGCCCGGCTATGCCCGGGGCCAGCGCTACCGCGTAGTAGGGGTGGATGATGCCAGCCATGAAGCTGAACACGAGCCCGGTGACAAGCACCCACGAACCCCACACGATCACCGAAGCCCGGACGGAATCCGTGCGCGGGGCGCGGCGGCCCAGCCACAGGAGTCCCGCTCCGAGGATGAGCACGGAGGGGAGCAACCACGCGATCTGGCCGCCGAACTCGCTGTTGAACATCCGGAACAGCCCGGGAACTCCCCAGCCGTTGCCGCCCCCGACGCTGCCGGTCTCCCGGCCGCTGAGCCTACCCAGGCCGTTGTAACCGAGCGTCAGTTCAAGGATGGAGTTGTTCTGGGAGCCGCCGATGTAGGGCCGCATGTTGGCCGGAATGAGTTCGACGACGGCGAGCCACCAGCCGGCCGAGACCACCATGGCCGCCCCCGCCGCAAGCAGCCGAAGCAGGCGACGCCCCACTCCACCTTGCGCGGCAACCACGTACGCCACGATAAATCCAGGAACCACCAGCAGGACCTGGAGTTGCTTGGTCAGGAAGCCGAAACCCAGGAACACCCCGGCAAACAGGAGCCAGCGCAGTTTGTTGTCCTGGATGGACCGCAGCGTGGCGTAACCGGCGGCCGTCATGAGCTGCACCAGCAGGGCGTCCGGGTTGTTGAACCGGAAAATGAGGGTGGCTACTGGGGTGATGGCCATGACGACGGCGGCCAACAGCCCGGCCCGGTGGGCGAGCCGTGGATCGCCGCTGGCGGGGACCGCGGCTCGCCGGACTGCCAGATACAGCAGCCATGCCGTGGCGACGCCCATGAGCGCCTCGGGGACCAGGATGCTCCAGGAGTTCAGCCCGAAGATCCGTACCGAGAGGTCCATGATCCAGAGCGACGCCGGCGGCTTGTCCACCGTGATGGAGTTGGCGGCGTCGGAGGATCCGAAGAACCACGCGGTCCAACTCTGCGAACCGGCCTGGGCCGCCGCGGAATAGAACGCATTGGCCCAGCCGGAAGCGCCGAGATTCCAGAGATACAGGACCGCGGTTGCGAGGAGCACAATGCCGAGCTCCACGCGATCCCGCAGGGCCTGCGGACCACGGTTGCTGCGGGGCCGTCGGGTCAGGCCGGCCCGGGCGCGGCCGCCCCCTCTCCGGGGAGCGGCCGCTCCCGGCGGCTCTACCGAACGCGACGGCGGAGCCGACTGACCGGCCTTGGAACCGGTGTCTGTGGAATAGGAAGTGGTCATCGGGATCTACTTTGTCAGCTTGTAGACGGTGGAGTTGCCCACCGTCTGGGCTTGGAAGTTGGCCTGTACCCAGGAGGCTACCTCGGAATTGCTACCTTGGCCTCCGAACCCGCCGCCGCCACCCATGCCTCCACCTGCGATGTAGTAACCGATCTGTCCCTTGGCCACCATGTCCTGGAACTGTGCCAGCGTCGGGTAGGGATCGCCGCCGTTCCAGCCCCCGAGTGCGATCACGTTCGTGTTCGTGGCGAGCTCAAGGCTTGCGGCTTGGGTGGCACCGGAGACGATCGCCGACCACTTCGTGGTGGTGGAAGTCAGCAGCGCGGTCAGTCCGGCGTCGGCCGTTCCCTCGGAACCGGGCCCTACCGCCTGACCCGCGCCACCGGCTGCGCCGAAACCTCCGGCGCGGCTTCCGAAGCCGCCCATGGGGGAGCCGGTGGGACCCGACGTCGGGATGGAACCGGAGTGCGCGGTAGCCGCCGTCGCGAGCGTCCATGCCGCGGTTCCGAGGCCGCCGGCCAGAAGCGAGACAACTACGACGGCCGCGGCCGCTGCATTCCGGAAGCGGCCGGCAAAGCGAAGTGAGTCAAGGCGAAGCAGGATTGCCGCGGCCGCCACCACCCCCAGGACGACGATCACGATGCGCAACCATGGAAGCCATGAGGCATCGCGGCCCAGGAGAACCGCGGACCACGCTGAACTACCGAGGATTACCACGGCCAGGACGATCCTGGCTGGCCAATATCCGCGGCCACGCCACAGCTCAACACTGCCAATGCCCACCAGGGCAGCGATTGCGGGTGCGAGCGCTACCGCGTAGTAGGGGTGGACGATGCCGCTCATGAAGCTGAAGACGCCCGCCGTGACCAGAAGCCAACCACCCCACAGGACGAGCGCGGCACGGGTGCGGGACACTCGCGCTTCCCGGCGGGTGAACCACAGGCCAGCCGCCAGAAGAATCAGCGCAGCGGGGAGAAGCCAGGAGACTTCAGCACCGAAGCTCGTGCCAAACATGCGGGTGATCCCGGCAGCTCCACCGAAACCGGTGTTGCCACCGCCGCCGCCAAAGGCGCCGAGGCCACCGAGATTGCCCCCTGCAGGGGCGCCCGCTCCGCCTCCGCCGGGCGTCCCTTCGCCCGAGCCGGTGATGCGGGACAGCCCGTTGTAGCCAAAGGTCAGCTCCAGGAAGCTGTTGGTTTGCGAACCTGCCATGTAAGGCCGTGACGAGGCCGGGGTCAGCTGGAAAAGAACGATATAGCTGCCCGCCACTACTGCGATACCGGCCAATGCGCCGAGCAGGTGCAGCAACCTCCGCCGCAACGGAGTGGGTGCGGCCCAGAGGTACGCGAGTCCCAGGCCCGGAACAATCAAGAATCCCTGCAGCATTTTGCTCAGGAACGCGAGGCCAACGACGGCGCCGGCTGCGGCGAGCCATTTCCAGCCCGCGCGTTCGATGGCACGGGTAGTGAAGTACGCCGCCAGGACCAGGCACAGGGTCAGCATGGCGTCGGGATTGTTGAAGCGGAACATGAGCGCCGCCACCGGCGTCAGAGCCAATGCGCCACCGGCCAACAAGCCAGCGCCTGGTCCCGAGACCCGCTTGACCGTCAAATAGAGGAAACCGACGGCGGCCACGCCCATCAGTGCCTCGGGAACCAGCATGCTCAGGGGAGAGAAGCCGAAGATCCGGCCCACCAAAGCGGGGATCCACAAAGACGCCGGGGGCTTGTCCACGGTGATGGCGTTGCCGGCGTCGAGCGAACCGAACAGAAACGCCGTCCAGTCCTTGGTGCCGGCCTGGATGGCCGCGGCGTAGAAGGAGTTTCCGTAGCCGGTAGCCGCGAGGTTCCAAAGATACAGGAAGGCTGTGGCTACGAGGAGCCCGGCGGCGGACGGCCGTACCCAACGGGGCTGTCGGCCAAAGGCGTATCGCGTCCAACGGGGCGCGGCACCGGGGGCTGACGGGCCGGCCGAGTGACGCGGTGCGTCGGCAATCCCGACGCCGGATCCGGCGTCAGCATTTCCGGCGGCCGGTCCTGTGCTTGCGGGAGTAATCGTGGAGGTCATGATGCTGCCGTTTCTGTGCGCGATTTGGCTTGTTTGGTGGGTGCAGTCGCCTGGGCGGCAGGCTGCCGGAAGACCCAAAGCCGGAACAAGAGGAAACGGACTGCGGTAGCGGCGAGGTTAGCGGCGACCACGGTGAGGAGTTCACCCCAGCGGTCCGGCGTCGTCGTACTGTGCACCAAGGCGAGCGCCCCGGAGGTGAGCGCGAGGCCGATCCCGAAGACGATCAAACCCTCGAAGTGGTGCCGAACGGGATTGCCGCCCTGGATGCCGAAAGTGAAGCGCCGGTTGGCACCGGTGTTGGCGATGGCCGTGATGAGCAGCGCCAGGAAGTTGTCCAGTTGCGGGTCCATGAAGCCGCGGCAGAACAGGAAGATGAGCACATAGGCGAGGGTGGACGCAGCGCCGATCGCGGCGAACCGGACCAGTTGCCCGAAAAGGCTGCTGCGCGGGCTTTGCTCGGCAGTACGCGACGACGCCGGAAGCGGCCCGCGTGCAAGTGCTGCCCGCAGTTCCGGGATGGGGATGCGGCCCGAGACGAGATCCCGGGTGAGCCGGACCATGCCTCGGATGTCGGCCAGGGCGGTGCGAACCACGTCGACGCTCGAATCGGGATCGTCGATCCAGTCGACAGGAACCTCGTGGACCCGGAGGCCGCAGCGTTCGGCGAGGACCAGGAGTTCAGTGTCGAAGAACCATGAGTTGTCCAAGGTATGGGGGAGGATCTGCTGTGCGACATCTGCCCGGATCGCTTTGAAGCCGCACTGGGCATCGCTGAAACGGGCACCCATGAACGAGTGCAGCATCAAGTTGTAGCTACGCGAAATGAACTCGCGCTTGGGGCCGCGGACAACCCGCGAGTTGCGGGTCAGCCGTGTGCCGATGGCGAGGTCCGAATGGCCGGAGATCAGTGGCGCCAAAAGGGGCGCCAGCGCGGCGAGGTCGGTGGAGAGATCCACGTCCATGTAAGCGAGGACCGGCGACGGCGATGCCAGCCACACCTTGCGCAGGGCGTTACCGCGTCCCTTCTCCTCAAGATGGACAACCGCGAGCTCAGGCAGTTCCCTTGCCACGCGCTCCGCGATTTTCAAGGTGCCGTCCGTGCTCGCGTTGTCCGCCACGGTGATGCGGAAGCCGTGCGGGAAGGATTCGCGCAAGTGGCCGTGAAGCCTGCGCAGGCACTCCTCGAGGTCGCGTTCCTCATTGAAGACGGGGATGGTGACGTCGAGGACAGGGATGGCGGTGTGGGTGTCCACGGGGGCGCGACGCACGGTGCTCGGTTGAATTGGGGTGTTGGGTTGAACGGGGGTGTTGGGGTGGAAAGGCGCGTTGCCTTGGATGGGAAGGCCCGGCGGCACCACCGCGGGGTCCTTCAGGGTTCCGGAGGTGGATTCGATGAGCGTCATGTATCCAGAGTGCGGCTGCCTAATATGAGGGCTTTAGGCGGAACCTGTGACGTGGCTGTGGATGTCTGAGCGCCGTGCGGGAATCATGTGCCCGGCCAGAATACGTCGAGGCCCGCCCCGGAAGGGACGGACCTCGACATACTTTTGCTCGTGGCTCGTGGGCTTAGTACCAGTTGTGGGCCAAGTGGAAGGACCACGCCGCCGACGGCGATCCGTAGCGTTCCTTGATGTAGTTCAGGCCCCAGCGGATCTGAGTCTGGTAATTGGTCTGCCAGTCGGCGCCTTCTGATGCCATCTTGTTGCCCGGCAGCGATTGCCCAATGCCGTAGGCGCCACTGGAGGCGTTGGTGGCAGTGGTGCGCCAATCCGATTCCTTGTTCCACAAGGTGATCAGGGCTGACATTTCGCCCTGGCCCCAACCGTAGGAGGGAAGGATGCTCGCGGCGTAGGCCTGGGCGCCAGCCGGATCATCGACGGCGACGGGTGCGGCCGGAGCTGCTGGCGCCGGGGGTGCCGCGGGGGCGGCCGGTGCGGCAGCCTGGGGCGCGACGGCGGCCGGAGCAGGGGCGGGTGCCTGGCTCGGCGTCGGCGTGGCGCTCGGCTTGGGGCTCGCGCTTGCGCTCGCCGACGGCGTGGCGCTGGCTGATGGCATGGCTGAGTGATCCGCCGTGCGCGATTCGGAGGTCCGGCTCATGTCCTGGGCATTGATGGCCTGTCCGGCGGCCTGGGTGGCGGCGCCTGCACCGAGGAACACGGCGACGACGCCGGCAACAACGGCCATGCGCTGGCCGGTGCCGAGGTTCGAGGCGACTCGCCTCAAGGTGGAACGTGACTTGTTTCTCCGGGCAGGTTCGCCGCGGTGGCGCGCAACAGGGCGCGACTGATTCCTGGAATCAGACATGGTGATTGCCTCTCGACGCCTGCGGAGTTAGCTGTCGGATTCGGATGAGGTCATCCGGCCGTGGCCACAGCGAATTGTGGCGGTACGGCTTCACCCCTAGGGCTGGCTCAACATGAGCGCTTGCCCGGAGACCTGGGTCCCCCGTCTCTGCCTGGACTGTTGGGCACCGGGGAGTGGCAGAGCTCGGCGCCTACCCGGCGGTGGCCGGAATGATCCAGCGCACCCATTCGACGGTACAGGAGGATCCAGCTTAAGTCACATTTAGGTAACGGAGATCACGACGCCGGTGCGTCGACTTGCGCTCGACGCGCACCGGCGTCGCGCTTTTCTGGTTGGTCTCTTCAGGCGGTGGCGGTCCTGAGCGCCGGGAGCCGCACCGCGAACTCCGTCCGGCCCGGGCGGGACGCCACTTCCACCGTGCCGCCATGCGCCTGGACAATGGATTCCACAATCGAAAGGCCGAGCCCGGACGTGCCCTCGGAACCGGAGCGGGCGGCGTCGGCACGGGCAAAGCGCGAGAAGATCCTGCCCTGGAATTCAGGCGGGATGCCCGGGCCGTTGTCGGTCACGGTCACCACGGCACTGCCATCGGCGGAGCGCATGACGCCCGTGACCACGGTGGTTCCCGCCTCGGTGTGCTTGCGGGCATTGGAGAGCAGATTCGCCAGAACCTGGTGGAGTTGGGTGGTGTCGCCGCGGACCGTGAGGGGCTCATCCGGGAGCTTGAGCTGCCAGATGTGCTCGGGGGCCATGACTTTCTCGTCGCTGACGGTTTCGATCACCAACTGCGTAAGGTCCACATCGGTGAACTCCGGCGCCTTCCCTTCGTCAAGCCGGGCCAAGAGAAGGAGGTCCTCTACGAGGGTGGTCATGCGTTCTGACTGGCTCTGCACCCGGCCCAGTGACTTGCGGCCGTCCTCCGTGAACGTCTCGGTCATGCGCAAGAGTTCGGTGTAGCCGCGGATGGCGGTCAGCGGAGTGCGTAGTTCGTGCGACGCGTCGGCCACGAACTGGCGCACCTTTGTCTCACTTTGCTGGCGCGCTTCGAGGGCGCTGGAGACGTTGTCCAGCATCAGGTTCAATGCATGGCCGACGCTTCCCACTTCGGTGCTCGGGTGGGCCGCCGACGCAGGAACGCGCACCGCGAGGGCCACCTCGCCGGCGTCGAGCGGAAGTTTCGATACCTTGGTGGCGACGTCGGAGAGTTGCTCCAAGGGGCGCATGGTGCGGCGGATCAGCACCGTTCCGGCCAGCCCGATCAGGACCAGTCCGCCCAAGGACACCAGCACCATGGTCCACACGAGCGAGGCTTCGGTGTCCTCTTTCGAGGCGAGCGGCAGCCCCGTGATAACCACATCGCCGTAGGGTGTTTCGGCAGCCACCAGCCGGTAGCCGCCACTGGACAGGGTGCGATCAACAGGGCGGCCGTCGGAGGGGAGGGCCAACAGGATTCGCGCGTCGCTGGGGGACAACGGCGCACGGGTGGCATCGGAGGACAAGAATCCGGCATCACTGCTCACCTGGCCGCCAAGAATGCGTGCATTCAGCGTGCCGATGCTCTGGCCCCGGGGATCCAAGGGGTCCGGACGGCCGCCCGGGTTGCCCTGCGGTGGGCGGCCATGGGAGGCCTGCATCAATTGCTGGTCCAGCTGCTTCGTGAGGAACACGTCCATGGAGGCATAGCTGACCACCCCGACGGCACCGCAGATGGCCACAAGGAGTGCCATCGAGAGCAAGATCAAGCGCGTGCGCAAGTGCCAGGTTGAAGGATTGAACCAGCTGTGGTCAGTCTGGCGGGGGATACCCGAGAGTGCGGACATTCGGCGCCCCGGCTATTCGGCAGGCTTGATGACGTAGCCGGCTCCGCGCACCGTGTGGATCATGGGCGGGTGGTTGGCCTCGATCTTCTTGCGCAGGTATGAGATGTAAAGCTCCACGATGTTGGCTTGGCCGCCGAAATCGTAGTCCCACACACGGTCCAGGATCTGGGCCTTGCTCACCACGCGCTTGGGATTTTCCATGAGGTAGCGCAAGAGTTCGAACTGGGTTGCCGTGAGCGGGATGTCCTCGCCGCCGCGGGTAACTTCGCGGGTGTCCACGTTCAGGGTCAAGTCACCCACCACCAGCTCGGCCGTGTCCATCGCGGCCACTCCCGAGCGCTGGACCAGGCGGTGCAGGCGCAACAGGACTTCCTCCATGCTGAAGGGCTTGGTGACATAATCGTCGCCGCCGGCTGCCAACCCGACAATCCGGTCCTGCACGTCATCCTTCGCGGTGAGGAAGAGCGCGGGCACCTCAGGCGCAAAGGCGCGGATCCTGCCCAGCAGCTCAACGCCGTCGAACCCTGGAAGCATCACATCCAGTACCAGGACGTCCGGGCGGAAGTCCTTGGCGAGCTTTACCGCGGCGGGACCGTCGCCGGCCACAGCTACCGACCAGCCCGCCATGCGTAGGCCCATGCTCATGAGCTCGGCGAGGCTGGGTTCGTCGTCCACCACGAGGGCACGGATGGGGGAACCGTCCGGGTGGCTGAGCTGCGGAAGGTTATTGGTCATGGAGTGCGAGGATGCCATGGGACAACTCTCCAATCTGCCGGTTTGCCAGTGCTTTGCCGATGCTGTGAGCACCCTGTGAGTCCCAGCCTAGCCACCTGTCCGGAGGTTGTAGCGGTTCTGCAGGTCACAGGGAAGCCTGCAGTTCGACACAGCCAACGCACAGCAACGCGGCTGACGCTGTTTGGGACAGGAACATCTACGACCAAACAGTCCCGACTTCGATGGAGAACATCATGGAACAGCAAAACAACCCCTCCGTACCTGGTTCCGAGCCGGAGAATGGGCACCCGCAGCCGGTGATCCGGCCCCTTGATGATTCCGGGCAGCCTGGTGCCGGGCAACCTGGCGCTGGGTGGGGTGCGCCGCAGCCGCCGTCAGCCGGGCAACCTGGCGCTGGGTGGGGTGCGCCGCAGCAGTACAACGCAGGACAGCCCCGACCTTCGTTTTTCAAGAATTGGAGCCTGAAGAAGGGGCTCATTGTTGGCGGCGTCGCGGTGGTTGTCGCTGCAGCGGCAGGAGCCGGTGCATATGCCGCCGGAAACGGGACGGCGGCGGCTGATACCACCAACGCGCAGGGACCGGGTGCCGGGCAGAACGGCCAGGGCGGATTCGGTGGCCCCGGCGGCACGAACGCAGGTCCGGGCGGGCTCGGCGTCGGCATGGGTGGCCTGAACGCCGCGGTCCACTCGGAATATGTGGTCCTCCAGAACGGCAGCTACGTCACCATGGCGGGCCAGCTGGGTACGGTCACCGACATCTCGGCGAGCTCCATGACTGTCAAGAGCGACGACGGATTCACCCGCACTTACACGCTGGGAACGGACGTCGTGGTAGAGGAAGGCATGCGGCAACGCGGAAGTGGAACCACTGGCACCACCCTGACCCTCGCCGATGTGAAATCCGGATCCAGCGTGAGGGTCACAGCGCTCAAGGAATCCGATAAGTACACGGCCCAGTCCATCCAGATCGTCACTGCCACCACATCAAGTACCCAAGGAACCGGCACCACCAACTAGTCCCCGCCGCCACCCTCGCCTCGCAAGTCCCCACCGGCTCCCAGCCTTCGCAAGCTCAGGCAGGGACCCTCGCCGGCGTGGCCCCACGGCCAGGGAACCCTCGCGGCGTGGGCCCACGCAGTTGATTTCGGTGCGGGCCTTCAGAACGACATCCAATGCGAGCGCGGGGTGAGGAGGGCGATTGCAAAGCCCCTAGCAGACGATTTGCCAAAAAATTTTCACGAGACGCGGATCCAGGATTGGACAAGGGTTGTTTCATATCTCGAGATTCAAAGGCAAGCGCGTGACGTGACTTAAGATTCAGAAAAGGACAACTTCATCAAATTTTATTCGAATATTTCACTGAGAATAGCCATTGTGACGAACGAGAATGGGTCACATTTGGACATGTCTGAATTGTGATGTGCGGCACAATAGTCCGATTCGTCTCAAAATGTGGACGGTTCGGCCCTTTGTTACTTGCAAGTTCCCTTTGTTACGTTGCACACTTCAAATGTGAACAAGAACTCAACAGCATCTGCAGCCGCAGCGATCGAGCCCAGCGTACCCGCTGGTTTTTCGATGAGCTGTTGTCGAATGCATGCCTAACTTAAGACCCCAACAAGTTTCAGGCATTCGCCCCCTGCCCAGCGTCGGGCGCCCCTCCCCATCTCATTGCGGGGACCAGACCAGCATTCGAAGCCGCGATGACGGCTATTCACTTTGAGGTAAGCAATCCATGTCAGTTGCATCCGGATACGTCCACATCTCCGTCCGTAACGCCAATAAGGCCGCGTCGAACGCCGGCCTGCGTCCCGGCTTCGGCAACCGCCCGGCCTACGCCCAGCCCGCACCGCAGGGTGCCAGCCAGGCGCCCGGTTACGTCCCCCAGGGCTACAACCCCAACTCCTACGGCCAGCTCCGCGCTGTTCCCGTCAACGAGGCCTCGCCGATGACTGCACCCACGCCTGTCCTGGCTCCAGCGGACCGCTCCATCCGTCCCGTTGCAAATGACAATGTGGCCCGCGGATTCGTGCTCTACATGGGCATCGACGAAGACACGGCTGCGGCCGCCGGAACGTCCATTGCCAAGCTTGCCCAGGAAATCCGGGCCTACGCGCAGTCCCTCGTTTCCGGCGCCGAGAGCTATGCCGCCGTCGCGGTAGCCCCGGCCAGCGCCCCCGGTTCCGCGCTCGACGTCGTCCGCTCGACTTTCGGTGACCCCACCGTTGGCAACCGCCAGCGCTCCGAGGCTCTCCGCCCGCAGCCTGCACAGGAAGCCCGCCCGTCGGGTGTCTTGATCGACCTCGCCCGCCGTGAGGTGCACCTCGACGGCGAATCCCTGAACCTCACGTTCAAGGAATTCGAGCTCCTCAACTACCTTGTCGAGAACGGCACCCGGACCGTGGGCCGCGACGAACTCCTCGAGGGCCTGTGGCGCAACGCCGAAGAGGTCCCCAACGAGCGCACCATCGACGTCCACATCCGGCGCCTCCGCTCCAAGCTCGGCCGCCTCGCGAACACGGTCCGCACCGTACGAGGCCAGGGCTACCGTTTCTACGAGCACCCCGAGGTCATCGTCTGGGCCGCTCCGGAATACTCGATCTAGTCTCCACGCGCTCAAAGCGCCCGCTCCGTTCTTTGGGGGCGGGCGCTTTCGCTTCCGCGGGACGATCCCTCGGCGCCTGCGCTCGTCCCTCACGCAACAACGGCGCTTTCGGGATGTCCCGCTCACGCGACAGCGCCCGCGCGAACCAGGCGGCCGCATTCCTGAGCTCAGGACCAGTGAGCATGTGCCTCCGCGGCGATAGGGTGGGGGGATGAGCGAGCATCACATCAAGCGGCTGGTGATCATGCGGCATGCGAAGTCGGACTGGCCCCTCGGGGTGCCGGATCATGAGCGACCCCTTGCCGAGCGTGGCCACCGGGAAGCCCCCCTGGCCGGGAAGTGGCTCCTCAAACACCACGTGATTCCGGACTTTATCCTGTGTTCGTCCGCGCTCCGGACCCGGCAGACCTGCACTTGGGTGTGCAGCGAATTGGGGGACAAGGCCCCGACGCCGAAACTTGAGGACGGTCTGTATGCCGCCTCTGCGCAGCGCATGTTGACAGTCATCAACCATGTACCGGAAACCGTCACGACTCTCATGATCTTCTCGCACATGCCCGGCGTGCAGGACCTCGCGATGCACTTGGCTTCCCGTGATTCGGACCATGACGCCTACATGGATGCCGCAACGCGGTATCCCACGAGTGCCATGACGGTGATGGAACTCGAAAAGCCGTGGGCCGAACTAGATGGGCAGGATGCTCGGCTGACGCACTTCGCAGTTCCGCGCCCGAAGAAGTAGCTCCCTCGCGCGAACCGGCAAATAATGCCCCTTTTTGCGCCGCCAGAGGGCATCTGCTGCCGGTTCGCGCGGATGGTCCGAACTAGTCCACCTCGAGGCCTGCGGCCACATCCTGCAGCAAGCGCACCACGTGGCGGATACTGGGGCTTGCCGTCATGGTCTTCCGGTACACGATTCCCACCTGGCGTTGCTGCATCGGATTGACCACGGGCACCGCTACCACTCCAGCGGGGAGCTCGGGCCGGCCGAGCCGCGGCACCAGCGCCACCGCCACACCCTGCTGGACCATGGCGATATGCGTGGAAAAGTCGGGGTCGTAGATGCGGATGTCCGGCACCCGCCCCAGGCCTGCGAGGATCGCCAGCAACGCCTCATTGCAGATGGCACCGGCCGGCGTGCTGATCCAGCTTTCGTCCACCAGGTCGGAAGGCTCGACGGCGGTCCGGCCAGCCAGCGGGTGGGCTGAGTTCAGCAGGACGTCGGCGGTGTCCAGGCAGAGGTCTTCGTGGACCATGTTCTCCGGAATGACGAGGGGCACCGAGTGCCAATTGTGCACGACGCCGAGATCGGCCTCCCCGGTGGCGACCCTCTGGACGGCCTCGCGTGGGTCCTCCGCCACCACGCGGACCTCAAGCCCGGGGCCGCCGAGCCCGGAGCCCGCCGCTGCATAAGAGCCGCCGATGCCGGTCCGAGCGGGAGCCAGTTTCCCCAGCATCGGCCCTACCAGTCCGCGGCAGGCCGTGGAAAACGCCACGAGACGCAGCACTCCGCTCGGCTTCTCCGGGTCGGCGAGCAGGGTGGCCTGCAGTTCTTCCAACTCGCCCAGGATGCGCCGTCCGTACTCGGCCAACGCCATGCCCCGGTCCGTCAGCAGAACGCCGCGGCCGTGGCGTTCCAGGACCGTCACGCCACTCTGCTTCTCGAGCTTCTTGATCTGCTGGGAAACCGCCGAAGGGCTGAAGCCCATGGCCTCCGAGGCAGCCACCACCGAGCCTTGCTGTTCCACTGCTACGAGGGCCCGTAGCGCCGCAATTTCAATCATGAAGCAAACGTACATGATCTGATGCAGAATTCAACGCTGGTGCTTCATCCTCTTGGCTGTCAGAGTTGAATCGTGAATATCCGCCACTCAGCACTCGCCGTCCTTGTCGCCGTCCTTTGGGGCCTGAATTTCGTCGCGATCGACTTTGGATTGCACCCCGGCAACGGGAGCGGGGGCGCGGCCGACGTGCCGCCTCTACTGTTCGTGGCCATCCGCTTTGTGCTGGTGGTGTTCCCCTGCATCTTCTTCGTCCGCAAACCTGACGTCAGCTGGAAGGCGATCATCGGCGTCGGGCTCTTCATGAGCGCCGGGCAATTTGGCCTTCTCTACCTGGGCATGGCGCTGGGCATGCCGGCCGGGCTCGCCTCCCTGGTGCTGCAGGCGCAAGTACTCCTGACGGTGCTGTTGGCGGCGCGCTTCCTCGGCGAGCGGCCCAGCAAGCGCCAACTGACGGGGGTGGTGTTGGGTGTCGCCGGACTTGCCCTCGTGGCAGTGGGCCGAAGCTTGGTGGCACCCGTGGTGCCGCTCATGATCGTGCTCGCCGCCGCGTTGTCCTGGGCCGCGGGTAACATCATCGCCCGCAAGGCCAAGGCGGCCTCGGGACTGGGTCTGGTGGTCTGGTCCGGGGCTGTGGTGCCCTTGCCGCTTGCGGCGCTGTCGCTCATCGTGGACGGCCCGGCCGCCGTCGTCGGGACCCTCACCAACCTGCAACCGGCGACCATCCTGAGCGCCCTGTACACCGCCGTATTCGCCTCCCTGGTGGGTTATGGCATCTGGAACCGGCTGCTCAGCCTCTACCCGAGCTCGGCCGTGGTGCCGTTCACGTTGTTGGTCCCGGTGGTGGGAATGACCGCGGCGTGGCTGCTCATCTCAGAGGTCCCGACGACGGCGGAACTGGCCGGCGGCCTCCTCCTGCTGGGCGGCGTGGCGACAGCCGTGCTGCAGCGGCGCGCGAAGCCCGGGAATGTGGCGGCGCCCGAAGTGCGTCAGCGCTTGGGGGCCGGCTTGCGCTGAGCCGGCGATCGCGGAATAGGCGATCCCGTCGTCGGGCGCTTGGCGGGGGCGGCGGGGGAGCGCGGTGCAGGGCGCTTTACAGCCCCCGACGCCGGACGTGCCGCCGGCCGCTGGGCGGACCTGGTGGGTGCCGGGGAAGGCCGCGAAGCAGGCCGTGGCGCCGGCCGCCGGGCAGCCGGACGGGCCGCAGCCTTCGCACGACGGGATGGCCAGACCGCCCCCACGAACAGGACCAGCAGGGAGCTGCAGCCGGAAAGTGCGGCGAGGTAGAAGTAGATGTCCGAATCCTTGGTGCTCACCGCGCTGCCCAGGGCGTTCTCGTCCTGGTTGAAGGCGAGTCCCCACATGCGAAGGAACGCAATTCCGAACGCGATGAAAAGGGTCGTCGAGATGGCTCCGAGAACAAGCATGAAGTACCTGCGGCGGGTGAAAACCTCGGCGACGCACGCCAGATAGCCGATCGCCAAGACCCCGAGGAAGATGTACATCACGGTTTCGTCAAGGGTGATGGCGAGGAGCACCAGCAAACCAGCGGACACCACGGCAGAGACGATCGCAAGCTTTCCGCTGTTCCCCATGTGATGCATGGGATTAATCATCCCTGACCGGCAGGCAGCGCCACGCCCCAAGACGCACCAGTTGCCATACCGTTACCGCAGCACGTAGCCGCGCATGATGGTCATGATGGCCGCTATGCTCTGCTCGCGCGTGCGCTCGGGGTTGTACGTCTGCCGGTCAAGGCCCACCACGAAGATCGCTCCGAACATCGCCGCCTCGAGGCTGCCCCGGGCAATGCCCGTATCCACGGTGTAGGTGCTGGCGACCTTTTCGATGGCCGCTCCGATCACGGCCAACAACTCGCTGCGGAGTTCGACGAAGAGCTTGCCCCATTCGCTGGGCGTCCGCCAGTTCTCACTGATCCAGAGCCGCGCGAAGGATGGGTAGTCGTCCATGAAGTCCATGGCCTGGCCGAGCATGGCCTCCATGGCCTCGAGCGGATCGGCGTGCAGGCCTTCAATGGTCTGGAGCCGGCCGAGCATGATGTCGACGCCGTGGCGCAGCAACTGGGCGATCAGATCGGACTTGCTGCCGAAGTTGTAATAGACAGTTCCCTTGGACACCCCGGCTGCGGCCGCGATCTCGTCCACCGTCACGCCTGCTGCGCCGCGCTCGCCGATCAGTTCCATGGAAGCGTCGAAGAGGCGCTGCTTGGTCGCGTTGGTGCGGGCAGGGCGGAGCTTCTTCTCCGGAATCTCAGGGTCCTGCATGCTCATACCGCGATCTCCGGCTTCAGGGACTTGAGGGTCCTGAACTTGTGTTTACGGACAGCCAGCGTGGAAAGCGCGGCTCCCAGCACAGTGTAGCCAAGCAGGCCCAGGACAATCGGCCAGATCATGGACAAGTCACCGCCATAGATCAAGTGCCGCATGCCGGTCACTACGTAGCCCATCGGCATGATCTCGTGCACAACATGCAGCGGCATGGGGGTGGTTTGCCAGGGGAACGTTCCGCCGGAAGACACCAACTGCAGGACCAAGAGGATCAGCACGACGAACTTTCCAGGAGTTCCCAGCAAAGCCACGATGCCCTGGATGAGGGCCGTGAACGCCATGACCGCAGCCAGCATGAACAACCACATCCACACGGGGTGCGCCGCGTTGAGTCCCAGCCCCAGGTCCACCACAAGGGTGAGGATGCTCGCCTGCAGCACGGACACCACGAAGAACGGGAGCCAGCCGCCGACCGCGATTTTCCACGACGGAGCGTTCGAGGCCAATGCCCGCTGGGTGATCGGACGCATCGCCTGGACCAGCATGAACACACCGATCCAGAGGGACAGCGTCAGGAAGAACGGGGCCAGGCCCGCGCCATAGGAACCTGCCTTGGCCTGCGAGACATTGTTGACCGCAACAGGGTCTGCGATCACCTTGGACACCTCGCTCTTTTGGGCGTCGTTCGGGTTCGGGACCTTTCCGGCGCCCTTCGCCAACTCGCTCGCCAAGGTACGGGATCCGTCCGCGGCCGTGGCGGCCCCGCTGGCAAGCTGCGCCGCGCCGTCGTCGAGCTTCGCGGCACCGTCCGCGAGGGCCGCCGTGCCGTTGACGGCGGACTGTTCACCGGCGGCGAGCGTGGCAGCGCCGGAGCTGAGCTGGTCCGCGCCTGCCGAGGCCTGGCCGATGGCGCCCGTCAGCGCCGGGGTGGCGCCCGCAAGCTTGGCTGCGCCCGCACTGACTGCGGCCGACCCGTCTGAAAGCTGTTGGATCTGCGAGGCATCCGCCGAGATCTTGGCCTTCGCGTCAGTAACTGGGCCGGACGCGGCGGCGGTGTCGAAGTCGGCCAAGATCTTGTTGGCCTGGTCCTGGGTGATGACACCACTAGCCACGAGTTTCTGGGTGCTGCCTACTACGCGGTCCCGCGCCCCGGCGTCGAACGCTGAAAGCTGCCCGACGACGTCCTGGACTTTCGCGTTCAGCTGCGCGTTCCCGGCGGCTACTTGGGCGGCGCCGTCGGCGAGCTTCTGGGAGTCGGCCGGGAGGGATGCGGTCTTGTTCTTTAGCTCCGTGAGGCCCGCGCTGAGCTGCCCGGCACCGTCGTTCAGCTGATTCGCGCCGTCGCGCAGCTTGTTTTGGCCCGCCAGGAGTTCGGACGCACCGCTGCTGAGCTTGCTGGTGCCGTCATGGAGGGTTGCCGCGCCATCGCTGAGCTTCCCGACGCCGTCGGCAAGTTGGGAGGCGCCGTCGGACGCCTTGACGATCGAAGCGTGGATGGTGCCGAAGCCTGTGAGGAGTTGGTTGGCGGTTTCCTCGCCTACTTCCTTGGCCACAGTGGAGTGCACCGCAGTGGTGAGTTTGTCCACGATGGTGCTGAGGAGGTAGTTGTTCGCATCGTTGGTGGTGACGTTGAGCATCGCTTGGTTGGCGGCGTCGAAGCTGCCCGGCGAGACCAAATTGGCCGAGAAGTCCTTCGGGATCTTCAGGGCGAAGGCGTACTTGCCGGATTCCACACCGGCGTCGGCTTCGGCCGTGGTGGTCACCCGCTGCCAGTTGAAGACGTGGCCCTCCACGAGGCTGTCGGCAACCTTCTGGCCTGCCTGCAGTTCCGGGCCGCTTGCCGGCTTGGCTCCCGTGTCCTCGACGACCAGCGCGGCGTCGATCTGGTTGAGGTTGCCGTATGGATCCCAGTTCGCGTAAAGGTACACGGCTCCGTAGAGCAGGGGCACCATGGTCAGGGCGAGGATGGTCAGCTTAGGCAGGAGCCCGCCGGTCATGCGCTTGAGTTCGGAGCGGGCCAGCCGCAGAACAGTCACTTTGCGGTCCTTTGCAGGGTTTCGGGTACTTCTTCGGGATCTTCTTGCGCGGCTTCTGCGGCTTCAGCGGGTTCGGCGGGTGCTTCTGCGGGTGCCGTATGCGTGACCGAGTTGCCGATCACCGCAGCCGGCCCGTCCCAGTTGTCCGGGAGCGCAGAAACGACCGCGACGACGGCGAGCGGCCGCCCGGCGTCGTACGCCAACTGCTCAAGCCGGGGGAGCCAATCCCCAGTGTTCGCGCTGTGCCGGTCCGGGGAATCGAGCACCAGGAGGTCGATGGCGGGGTCCGCGAGGGCCAGGGCTGTCAGCAGCTCGAGGCGGCGATCCGCGGGGAGCTGCTCAATCCACAGCCCGGCGATGTCCTCGAATCGGTTGACCTTGAGCCACGGCTTGCTGAGGAGGGCGCCACGGTAGCGGCGGGGGATGAGGGCGAGGTCTTCGGTGACGAGGTCGCGGACGCTCAAATGCTGCTCCGGCTCGTTGACGCCGGGAGCGTCAATGAGGGCGCTCGCGGCCCGGACTTTCTTGATTTTCGCCGAGTTGTCCCAGCTCAGGAGGCCTTTGCTGGTCTTCATCCGGCCGCTCAGCGCAAGTGCCAATGCCGTGCGCTGGTCCTGACCGTCGCCGCTGACCAGGAGGAGCTCGCCGCGTCCGGCTTCGAGGGACGTGGGAGGCAGGAGATCGTCCCGGCGGCCGTCGATCTGGAGTTGCTGTGCAGACAGCACAATTGGACCTTTCGCAGAACTGGTTATCTGCTCCAATCGTAACTGAACTGACCAGTCAGTTCAAATAGCCTCGGCGGTTCCCGGGCGGGGTCCTCAGGTGGCTACCCCTCGGCAGGCTTCGCGCGGCGTACGGGCATAAACGTGCGGGGCGGCTCTTCCGCAGCGAGGAAATTGGCTATCAAGCCCGTGACGACCTCCGGCTGTTCCAGGGGAAGCCCGTGGGAGGCTCCCGGGATGACGGCCAGCTGGCCTTGGGGCAGGGCCTCGTACAGCGAGAGGGTATGGGGCAACGTGACCACGTCGTCGTCACCGACCATCACGAGAACCGGCTGTGTGATGTGCGCGATGTCGGTGGTGGTGAGTTCCGGCTCCGACGTGAACATTGCCACACTTTTGCCAAAGACGACCTCTAGGTGTTCCGGCCCGTCGGGCGATCGCTCGATGTAGGCCTTGCCCAGCTCCTGAGCGATCGGCGAATCCTGGTCCATGTCGAAGGGCACGGTGCCGTTGTAGTGGTAATTGGTGCCGATGACAACCAGCTTGCTGACAAGCTCGGGTCGCCGGAGCGCGACAAGGAGGCCAACGATCCCACCATCACTCCACCCGACGAGATGGGCAGGGCCACCTATGACGTCCTCGAGCACCCGTACCGTCTCGGTGGCCATGTCGGCGTAGTGGAACTCGGCATCTGTGTCCGCGGTATACCCATGGCCTCGACGATCGAAGGCGACCACCCGGAACCGCTCCGATAGGCCCGGTCCGATGCTCCTGAGCAGATCGTCGCTGTTGCTCAGGCCGCCGTGCAGCAGCAGGAGGGGTTCGCCGGGACCGCCCCGGTCTTCGACCCACGTTGGGTGTCCGGCAATGTCCACGAGCTCGGCCATGCGGCCATTGTCCTCCCGGCCCGTCGGCGCCACAACGGCTACCAGGCTTACAGCCCGTACTTTTCCAACAGTCGCAGCCACACCTCGCTGATAGTGGGGTACGACGGCACCGCATGCCACAGCCGGTCCAACGGCACTTCGCCCACAATCGCGATGCTGGCGCCATGCAAAAGCTCGGCCACTCCAGGCCCGGCGAACGTCGCGCCCACCACCACTTTCCGGTCCTCGTCCACAACCAGTTGCGCCCAGCCTTGGTAATTTTCCGAATGCAGCTGGGAGCCGGACACATTGATGGGGAGTTCCACCGAGTTTGCGTTAATGCCCTTTTGCAGCGCCTGCTTGAGGCTCGGGCCTACGGATGCCACTTCCGGATCCGTGAAGACCACGCTGGGGATCGCGTATTCGTCGGCTGTCTTTGCGAGGGCGCTCCATGGCTTCGGGGTGCCGTGGAGGGTTCCCCTGGCGCGCGCAACGATGGCGTCGCCAGTTGCCCGGGCCTCGTACTTGCCCTGATGGGTGAGGAAGACCGATCCCGCGGCATCGCCGGCCGCGTAGAGCCAGAGCCCGCTCGTCCCGTCGCTGGCGGCGCCCTCAACCAAGCCGCTAGAGTCCGTGGTGAGGCGCAAAGCCTTGCCCTCTTCGGCGTCGAGCCCCACGTTCTCGAGTCCCAAATTATCAAGGGCCGGCCGCCGGCCAGTCGCCACCAGCAACTCGTCAGAGTTCAAGACTGTTCCGTCGCCAAGGGTGACGCGGAAGGCGCGGTCCGGGTTGTGTTCGACGAGCGTAGTGTCTGTCCCGAGACGGAGATCGACGCCGTCCGCCCGAAGCCCTGCGGCAACCAAGTCGGCAGCTTCCGCAGGGAACGCGCTCAGCAATCGGCCCCGCGCAACGATAGTGACCGACGAACCCAAGCGGGCGAACGCCTGGGCAAGTTCGACGCTGGCAACCCCGCCGCCCAGCACCACGAAACGTGCCGGGATGTATCGGGCAGAGGTGGCGCCGCGGGTTGTCCAGTAGGGGACGTCCCGCAAGCCGTCGACTTTCGGGATGACGGGCGTGGATCCGGTGGCAACGACCACGGCGTGATGGGCTTTGAGCGAGTAGCTGTTGCCGTCCTTGCCATCCACTTGGACTTCGCGGGGGCCCGTGATGCGCGCGCGGCCCCGGATGAGCTCGATCCCCGTATCCACGAGCCACTGCACGGCGCCGTCGTCCTGCCATTTGTTGGTGAAGTAATCGCGGTATTTCAGGACCGGTGCGGGATCCAGGACCTTCGTGACGGAGTCCGATGCTCCGGGCACTGACTGGGCGGTGTGCAGCGCGGTTCCAGGCCGAAGGAGCGCTTTGGACGGTATGCAGGCCCAGTAGGAGCATTCCCCTCCGACGAGCTCAGCCTCCACAATGGCCGCGGTAAGGCCGCCCCGGACCACTCGGTCTGCAACGTTCTCACCCACGGCCCCGGCGCCGATCACGATGACATCGAATTCCCGGATATTCTCCTCAGCCATGGGAGAAGCCTACGCCCGGACGCTCGCCGGGATCAGGGACGTGGCGACGGATTCTGCTGGATCAGGCCTCCAATGCGCCCTTGAACCAGCCGGTGATGCTCGCCGGATGCGTGATGGCGGTACCGACGACGACGGCGAACGCGCCGGCGTCGAGGGCCTGACGTGCCTGCGCGGGGGTATGGATGCGGCCCTCGGCGATGAGCGGCTTGCCCAGTCCGGCGCCGGCTATCTCCGCCAGAAGCTCAAGATCGGGGCCATCGGTCTTGGAACGCTCCCCCGTGTACCCAGCCAGGGTGGTGCCGATCAGGTCAGCGCCGGCTTCGACGGCGGCCACCGCATCAGCGAAAGAACCGCAGTCAGCCATGACCAGGGCATGCGATTCGGCGTGGATTCCGTCAATGGTTTGCTTGAGGGTCAAGCCGTCGGGACGCGTGCGCCGCGTGCCGTCGATAGCCACGACGTGGGCGCCTGCATTCGCGACGGCGAGGGCGTGCCGGAGCGTGGGGGTGATGAACACGCCGTCGTGCCCGTCCTTCCAGAGCCCGATCACCGGAACCTCCAGAGCCGCACGGGTGAATTGGACGTCAGCGATGCCCTGGACCCGGACTGCCGCGGCACCACCGATAACCGCCGACGCCGCCACCTGGCCGGTGGTCCGGGGATCGCGCATGGGCTCGCCCGGGTAGGCCTGGCAGGACACGATCAACTGCGAGCGGAGGGCTTCGAGGCCATCGGGGGTCAGGATCATGGGGTGTCTCCTTGCGAGGGGGTTCGGGTGTTCGGGTGTCAGTTCAGGACGAGTTTGGCCGCGCCCACAATGGCCGCGGTATTGCCTAGCGCCGCGCGAAGCACGGGAATGTCAGCAAGCGGGGCCATGAGCTCCTTGCGCAGGGCGCGTTCCATGGGTTTCCACCAGAAATCTCCCGCATCCGCGAGACCCCCGGAAACCACCACCGTCTCCGGGTCGAGGATGTTGACGAGCCCGCCGATCGCCTGCCCGGCAGCACCCGCGCCCGCGCCGATGGCCTTGATGGCGGCAGCACTGTCAGCCGAGTCGGCACGATCGCCGTCGTGAGCCAAAGCAAACACGGCACGCGTATCAGGGACCGCCGGGGAGCCGCCGAAACGGAGGAAGGATTCATGGATGGCCGGGCCCGAAGCGATCGCCTCGACGTGGCCCGAGCCGCCGCAAACGCACGGGAGGGCCCTGCCCTCGTGATAGGCATACGGCGAAGCAAAGTGTCCCACGTGCCCACCCACATAGTGGTGCCCCAAAACAGGAGAGCCATCCAGCACGAAACTGCCGCCCACACCCGTCCCGAAAGCCACCATGAGCGAACTCGAAGACCCCGCAGCCGCCCCACGCCACGCCTCACCCAGAGCATGCGCATGCACGTCGTTGACCGCGCTGACTGACCCCCTAGGCAAGCCAAGGAGTTGCGCCAACCCCGCGGTCAACCTGGTCCCAGCCCACCCCAGGATCGCATCAGTCGCCGAAACCACCTCACCGTTCACGGCATCAATGACCCCGGCCGAACCCACGCCAACACGCCCGACGTCGATTCCCTCACCCGCCGCCCGCCTTATGAGCCGCCCCACGAGCGCCGCGGTCGCCCTCAAAATAGCGTCGCGCCCACCCCGACTCAGCGTAGGAATCTGCTCCGAAAACAACACCTCCCCATCGGCCCCCACAACCCCCGCGGCAGTCTTCGTCCCCCCAAGATCGACCCCGACCACGTACATCATGTTTGTCCTCCGGATCGTTCGGTTGCTGTTGCTGCGGTTGCTGTGTGGTCAGGTTAGCCGTCGTCGCGGCGGCGCCCAGGCTGCGGTTCGTTGATGATGAGGTTAGCTCTGGCTGGGACAGCGCGGACCCATCATTTCGCCGGCGCTTAGACATCTCCCGACGTCGTCTTCCGGTCGCTGGGCGACCTTCAGACGACTCTGGTCGGCGATGCGCGCCTACACGAAACAATGCGCCCGCGCTTTGCGCTGTCGACTCGCCGATCGGGACCTGCCGCCTGTTGTCCCGCCTGCTGCCGCCTGAGGCGGCACAGTGCGGATCCCGACCCTGCCACAAAGGTTCCGCAATCGCCCGAGTGCCGGAGGGACGGTTTTGTGTAGTCCCGCATCGCCGACCAGAGCATTGCGGAAGTCGCTCAGCGACGGTAATGCGGCGTCGGGAGGAAGAGAAGCCCCAGGGGCCCGAGCCGAGCTTGCGAGGCTTGGGGAGGGGCTGAACGCTAAGGGACGGCAAAACTGGTCCTGCGGCACGACCCGACCACGGCAACCCTCCAAACGTGACGGTCGCCAAACCGTCCAACTGGCGGCAACCCGCTCAGGTGAGAAGAACGGCGCCGCCCCTTAGACCAGGCCGTTGCGCTCGAGGATCGTGCGGATTGCGGAGGTTTCTTCGGCGTTCAGGGAGAGCATCGGGGCGCTCATCGTGTTGGATTCGATGATGCCCATGATCTGGAGGGCGGTCTTGAAAGCGCCTAGTCCTGCTGCGCCGCCGGAGACGCGGCCGTTGGGGGTGTAGACGATGTCGAAGAGGTCGGCCAGGCGGTCTTGTTCGGCGGCCGCGGCGGTCCAGTCTCCGTCTTGGGTGGCGTCGAACAGGCGGCGGTAACCGGCGGGGTCGACGTTGCCGAGGCCGGGGACCACGCCTTGGGCGCCTGCGAGGAGGGCGCCGTCGACGACGATTTCGTGGCCTGTGAAGATGTCGAAGTTGGGGATGTCCTTGGCTGCGAGGATGAGTTGGCGGAAGGAGACGTCGTCGCCGGAGGAGTCCTTGACGCCTGCGATCACGCCGTCGCGGCCGAGGCGGACCAAGAGGTCGGTGGGCAGCTTGAAGTGGGTGCGGACGGGGACGTCGTAGGCGAAGATCGGCTTGTCCACGGCAGCGTGGATGCTGCGGAAGTGGGTTTCGGTCTCCTGGGCGTTGCCGATGGCGTAGTACATGGAGGTGACCACGATTGCGTCGGCGCCGAGGTCCACAACTTTGCGCGCTTCTTCGATGACGCGGTTGGTCGTTTGTTCGTTGGCGCCCACGATCAGGGGCACGGCACCGGCGTTTGCGTCGGCGATCGTGGAGACGACGAGTTCGCGCTCTTCGTTGGTCATGTAGGGGACCTCGCCGGAGGAGCCCAACACGAAGAGGCCGGACACACCGCCGTCGAGCAGGTGCTTGGTGACATTCTTCAGGGACGCGGTGTCAACGCGGCCGTCCGCGTGGCGGGGGGTGATGACCGGGGGAATGACGCCCTGGAACTGAGTAGACACAGAAATCTCCGTTGCTTGGATCTGGATGGGAAAACTTAGGTGTGGAGCAGGCTGGGCGCGGCGCCGAGCAGCTTCTTGGTGTAGTCGTTGCTCGGGTTGTCGAAGATCTGGGCGGCCGGGCCTTCCTCGACGATCTGTCCGAAGTACATGACGCAGATGCGGTCGGAGACGTAGCGGACGGTCTGGATGTCGTGCGAAATGAACACCATGCCGAGGTTCAGCTGGGTTTTCAGGTCGGACAGCAGGTTCAGGACTTGGGCGCGGACGGAAACGTCGAGGGCCGACGTCGGCTCGTCCGCCACGATGATGTCCGGGTCCAAGGCGAGTGCGCGGGCGATCGCCACGCGCTGGCGCTGGCCGCCGGAGACTTGCGACGGCGTGACCTCGGCCGCCGATTGCGGCAAGCCCACGAGGGCCAGCAGTTCCTTGACCTTGTCCGAGCGGGACGCGGCGTTGCCGATGCCGTGCACCTGCAGGGGATCGGTGAGGATGTCCTGGATGGTCATGCGCGGATTGAGTGCCGTGGCGGGGTCCTGGAAGACCACGGAGACGGCGCGTCCGAATTCCTTGCGCATCCGGGCGTTGCGCTTGATGGCCGGCTTGCCGTGGAAGAGCACCTGGCCCGACGTCGGGGCCTGGAGTCCCACGAGCACTGAAGCGAGCGTGGACTTGCCGCAGCCGGACTCACCGACGATACCGACCGTTTCGCCGCGGCTGATGCTGAAGTCCACGCCGTTGACTGCCTTGACGATGTTGGGCCGGAAGAGGCCGCCCGTGCGGGCCCGGTGGTGGACCTTGACGTCTTTCAGTTCGATGACCGGCTTGCCGGTTGAAACACTCATTTTGCGTCCTCCTTCAGGTGGCTGGCCCAGTAGTGGTCCCGGTCCGTTCCGCCGCCCGCGTGTTCAACAACGGCGAGGACCAATTGCTGGTTCGGGTCGGCGTCGGGCCTCAACGAGCGTGCCGCAAAGCGGTCGCCAGCGGCGAAATCGCGCGGCGAGGGGACGGTGCCGGGGATCTGGTGGAGGCGGACGGCGTCGGCCTCGATCGAAAGGACTGCGCCCAACAGACCGCGCGTGTATTCGTGCCGCGGGTTCTGCAGGAGCTCCGAAGCTTGTGCGGATTCCACCACCTGGCCTGCATACATGACCGTGATCCGGTGCGCCAGGGAGGCAACCAGGGCGAGGTCGTGGCTGACGAAGACCATGGCGAAGCCGAGCTGTTCGCGCAGTTCGTTGAGCAGCTCCACTACTTGCTTCTGGACGGTGACGTCCAGGGCGGTGGTGGGTTCGTCTGCCACCACGATTTTCGGCGAGCGGGAGAGTGCCATGGCGATCAGCACGCGTTGGCGCTGGCCGCCGGAGAGCTCGTGCGGATAGCTGGCGAGCGTGCGCACGGGATCGAGCTTGACCATTTCCAGCAATTCGGCAGGGGTCTTGCGGCCGCCTCGCCTGGTCAGCTGGGTCATCTGCTCCTTGATCTTCATGGACGGGTTGAGCGAGCTCAGCGCGTCCTGGTACACCATGGCGATCTGTTCGCCGCGCAGGCCCTGGTAGGCCTTGGCGTTGCTGTGCTTCGAGCCGGAATCCAGGAGTTCCTTGCCATCGAAGACGATGGAACCGGTGATCTCGGCGGTCTTTGGCAGGAGGCCCATGATCGCGAGGGACGTGATGGACTTGCCGCAACCGGATTCGCCCACCAGTCCCATGGTTTCCCCTTCGCGGACGGTGAAGGAGACGTTGTCCACGATCGCGGTTTCGCCGAAGCGGCCGGGGAAGCGGATGGACAGGTTCTTGACCTCCAGCACGGTCCGGGCGTCGGTTGGGACCTGGGGAAGCCGATCGGTGCGCTTGGCCTCAATCGACGCGAGGAGCTCAAGCTCCGTATCGAGCAGTGCGTGCGGGTTCTCTGCTGCGAGCCGCGGATCGTTCAGGACGGACGCCGCGTAGTCCTCTTCGGAGAGCGGATCGCCGTTGGCGGCGCGAACGCCGTCGAGCTCGTGCTGTTCCACCACGGAAGACTGGGCTACCGACGTCGCGATCTCGGTGTCGACGGCGGCGCCCGCCACCGCGGCGCCCGCAAAGGCAGCGGCAGCACCGTCGTCGTCCTTCACGACCGGTGCCTTCCGCTGCTTCGGATTCACCATGGCATCCGTGAGGCCCTCGGCGAGGATGTTCAGTGCAAGCACGGTGAGCAGGATGGTGAGGCCGGCGAAGGTGGTTGCCCACCAGCCGCCGGAGAGGACCAGGTTGCGGCCGTAGGAGATCACGTTGCCCCATGACGGCGCGGGATCCTGGACGCCGGCGCCGAGGAAGGACAGCGATGCTTCGAGGATGATGGCGTCGGCCACCATGACCGTGGCGAAAACCAGCACCGGGGCCGCGGTGTTGCGGACAATGTGCTTGAGCAGGATGTAGGCGCGGCCGGCGCCCATCACGCGTTCGGCGCGGACGTAGTCTTCACCGTATTGGGACAGCACATTGGCGCGGACCACGCGGGCGAGCTGCGGGGTGTAGATGATGGCGATCGCAACGATGATGGTGGGCACCGAGTTGCCGAACGCCGCCAGGAGCACTGCCGCGAGGGCGATGCCCGGGAACGCCATGAGGATGTCCATGAGGCGCATGATGATCTCGTTGACGGCCTTGCTGGACGTAGCGGCGAGCGAGCCAAGCACGGCGCCGACGACGATCGCAAGGGCCACTGCGCCGAGGCCGATCATGAGCGAGGACTGTGAGCCGTAAAGGAGCCGTGAGAAGACGTCGCGGCCCAGGCGGTCGGTGCCGAAGAAGTGGTCGCCGTCCGGAGCTTGCGCAGGAATGAACGTTTCCAGGGGATCGTGGGGCGCGATGACCGGAGCGAAGATGGCTGCCAAGGCGATGACCACGAGGAACAACAGGGCAAAACGCGATCCCCAGGGGAGGGACTTGAAGCGGACGCCCGGGGCGCTGAGCCGTTCAGCAAGTTTGCTGCGCATGGCTATACCGTCCTGATTCGGGGGTTGATGAGCAGGTACAGGAGGTCCACCACGATGTTCACCAGAACGAAGGTGACCGAGATGGTGAGGACCACGCCCTGGACCAGGTTGACGTCCAGGTTGGTGATGCCGTTGAGGATCAGCTGGCCCATGCCCGGAAGGGCGAAGATCATTTCAATCACGACGGCGCCGCCCAGGAGGTAGCCGATCCTGAGTCCCAGCACGGTCACCGGAGTCACGAGCGCGTTGCGCAGGACGTTCCGGGAAACCACCTCGCGGTAGGGGACTCCGTTGCCGATGGCTGTCCGGACGTAGTCGCGGTCCAATTCCTCCACCATCGAGGTGCGGACCACGCGGATCAGGGAAGCGGAGACCGGAATGCCGAGCGCGAGGGCCGGAAGCGCCATCGAGTTGAGCCAACCGCCGAAGCCGGACTCCGGCGTCGCGATTCCACCCGAGGGAAACAGCGGGTTGTCCCCAAGCGCGAACCACTGGATGAGCAGGATGCCAAGCCAGAAGGACGGGGTGGCGATGGCCGCGATGGAGAAGATCCGGACCAACTGGTCCTGCCATTTGTCGCGGTAAAGGGCGCCGATGATGCCGAAAACCAAGGACAGGATGACGGCGATGATCACGCCGAGGAACGTCAGCTGGAGGGTCAGCGGGAAGGCCGCGGCGATCATGCTTGCCACCGACTTGGACGGCGGGGTGGTCACGCCAAGATCTAGCTGCAGGAGCCTGCCCAGGAAGCGGAAGTATTGGACGAAAAGGGGATCGTTCAGGCCGTTGTCCTGGCGGTACTGCTGTTTGGCCGCCTCGCTGGCGCCTTCGCCGAGGGCAGTGCTGGCCTGGTCGCCTGGTGCTGCTTGAAGGACGAGGAAGACCAGCAGCGTGATGCCCAGGATCATCAGGGGCAATGCTGCGAGCCTGCGTCCAAGCAGACGCAATATCATGACCAATTTGTTCTCCGGTTGCTTTGGTGCGGGGGCCCAACTGACTCGCAGTAAGTGTCGTTTTGAGCCGTCTAAACGACAACAAATGCGAGCCAGTTGGGTGTGGCTAGGAGGTGCGGCCGACGCCGATGAAGGACAGTCCCGTGGTGGGCAGCGGCTTGAAGCCTGAGAGCTTCTTTTCGTCCCATGCACTGGGGAGCTGGCGGTGGAAGAGCGGGTACAGCGGGACTTCGTCCGAGACGAGGTCCACGATCTGGCCGGTGATCTTCTTCGCGTCTGCGGCTGCGGCCTGCGAGCCCTTGTCCATCAGGCCCTGGAGGGTGGCGCTTTCCGGAGTGGTCCAGTAGGCGCGCTTGGCCATCCAGGTGGCGCCGGAGTAGAACCAGCTCAAGAGCAGGTCCGCGTCGTTGCCGAAGACGGAGGGGTCGCCCGGGGCCGCAACCACGGAGAAGTCGGCCTTGCCAACCCTGTCTGAGTACAGGGCGCCGGACTGCAGGTTCTTTGCGGTGACCTTGACGCCCGGGATCTTGTTCCAGGATTCAAGCATCAGCGGGGCAACGTCCTTGACCCAGGCAGTATCGGTGGTGAGCAGCTCGAATTCGAGGTTGCTCACGCCGGCCTGCTTGAGGAGGTCCGCGGCCTTCTGGGGATCGTAGCCGTAGACGTTCTTGGCCTTGACGTAGTCCGGGTGGCCCTCTTGGAAGTACGACGACGCAGCCTTGGCATTGCCGAACAAGGCCTTCTTGATGATGGCGTCCTTGTCCAGTCCATAATGGAGTGCCTGGCGGACCAGCTTGTTGTCGAACGGGGCTTTGGCGCAGTTGAACATCAGGAACAGCATGCCGAAGGACTGCACGGATTCAACGCGGGTCTTGGACTTGAGCCCGTCCATGTCCAGGTAGGGGACGTCTTCGATCGCCTGGACGCGGCCCGACTGGACTGCGGTGACACGGGCTGCCGCGTCCGAGAGCAACAGCCAGGTCATGCCCTTGGCGAGTGCCGGCTTGGGGCCGTTGTAGTCGGCGAATGCTTCGAAGACGATCTTGTCGTCCTTCACTGCCGAGATCAGCTTGTAGGGGCCGGAACCTACGGGCTTGGCATCGAATCCCTTCTGATCGGCTGAGGCCAGAGCCTTCGGAACCACCTTCACCACGGAGATTCGGGGTCCGAAGCCGGGGAAAGGGTATTTCAGTGAGAACTCGACCGTCTTGGCATCGAGGGCCTTGACGTCCTTGATGAAGGGAATGAACTGGGAGAACAAGGACTTGTTGGCCGGGTCCATCACGCGGGTGAAGGAGTAGACAACATCGTCGGTGGTGACAGGGGCGCCGTTGTGGAACTTGGCGCCGTCGCGGATTGTCACCTGATAGGTGGTGTCGTTGACCTTCTTGGGGTCGCTGCCGGCCAGCGCGTTGTAAGGCTCGCGGGTGGCGGGGTGGAGTTCCACGAGGCCTTCGAAGATGTGCAGGTTGGCCGCCTGCGGCGTGGCTCCGGAGGACGTCATCGGGTCGAAACCCGTGGACAGGGCATAGGAGATGCCTGCTTCGATGGTGAGATCCTTGTTGACGGCCGCAGTGTTGTTTGCTGCGCCCGTTGTGGTGGAGGCAGGACCACCACATGCCGACAGGGTGGCCGTGAAGGCTGCCGCGGCTCCAATCGCCCCGGTCAGCTTGAGGAAGTTGCGTCGGCTGGCGTCGCTGACCAGCGGCAGGGTGTTAATCGTGTTGCTCATAAGATGCCTCACCATTCAAGTTTTCTGGTTATCGGATGTAGGACATCCGATGCTCGTAAAGAAACTGTAAGGGCGGTCACATGAAGTCGTCAAGCGAGATTTGGATCACTGGTGACCCGACGAGCGACTGTGGTGCTCCCGGCGGGTGCTGCCGATGGGCGCTGCGCCGCGGTTCACCTTGCGAAGTTCAGCCTGGGGCTCGGTCAAAAATAAGGGCGAACATCTATCAAGGAGATGGGACATCCGATATTGTATGTTGCGAAGCACTATATCCACGGTGGGCGCTAGGCTCACCTCAACATTAACACTGCACTGATTCCTTGTCCCCGGTCCTGAAAGGATCCGGGCCAAGGATGGGTACTTTTGCAAGGAGAGCCATGACCACTTCCGGTGTCGTTCCGCAGGCGCGGTTCAGCGCACAGGCCCGGCTCAGGGCCCTCCAGTCGGACATTATGGAATTGATCCTCGAACGCGAGCTCGAGGCGGGCGATCCTCTGCCCACGGAAAATGAACTCTCCGTGGCGTTGGGGGTAGGGCGCAATACCCTTCGCGAATCCCTGAAGGTGCTGCAGGCGCTGGGTGTCATCGAGATCCGCCATGGCTTTGGCATGTTCGTCGCCCCGAGCAACTTCGAGGCGCTCGCCGACGGCCTCACGTTCCGGGGCCGCTTGTCGCTGCGCCACCAGGGGCTCGAGGCGCTGCAACTCGTGGACGTGCGCCAAGCGCTCGAATCGGGGCTGATCGGCTCCTCCATGGACGTGATGACCACTGAGCAGCTTGCCCTGATCGAAGAAGCCGTCAAGCAGATGGAGGAGCTGGCGCACGCTGGCGAGAACTTCGTAGCCGCCGACGCTGAGTTCCACCGCCGGCTGTTCGAGCCGTTGAATAACGAGCTCCTCATCAACCTCATGGGCGTTTTCTGGAAGGTCTACCGGAAGATCCACGTGGAGATCGGCTCCGCGAACGAAGATCTAGTTGCCACCGCTGCCATGCACCGAAGTATCTACACCGCCGTCGCAACCGGAGACAAGACCGCGGCCGCCGAGCTGCTCAACCGTCACTTCGACGGAATCCGCCGTCGTATCAGCGAGGCCGTCGCGGTCTAAGGCCTGGCACCCAAGCGCAAGGGCCGCCGTCGTACTTTGTCATGAAGTACGACGGCGGCCCTTGCCTTTTGCGCGCAACCCCCGGAGACGCTGCCCTTCCTGACCTTCTTTGGTTTGGGAAAGCGCTTACGACACGGCGAGTCTCGTCATGTGGTGGCCGTGGGGCGGCAAAGAGGGTCAGAACGGCGCGCGCGTCGGCTTGCACGTTGGATCGTAGAGCGATGCCCTGGGTAGGCGTCGGATTCTGCTGGATCATTCCCCCTGCCGAAGGTCTCTGGCCGTGTGATTCCAAGGGTGCCGGGCCCGGGGAGTGCTTGTGATCCAGCAGAATCGTACGCACCTCCGCCGTGGAGTGAGGTCTGCTGGCCGCGTAGTGCCGGGGGAGTCCTCCGGGTTCTTGAAGGGCTGCCCTTCCTGACCTTCATTGGTTTGGTAAAGCGCTTACGACACGGCGAGTCTCGTCATGTGGTGGCCGTGGGGCGGCAAAGAGGGTCAGGACGGCGCGCGCAACCCTCGAGACGAGGCGCGCCAACCAACCCGGCCCGGAATTTAACGAAAAAAGACCCGCACCGGGACCGGTGCGGGTCTTCATTTGTGCGCCCAAAGGGATTCGAACCCCTGACCTTCTGTTCCGTAGACAGACGCTCTATCCAGCTGAGCTATGGGCGCATCTTGGTGATTCTCGGGAGTTTCAAACTCGCTCCCCCCTCGAACCTCAATAAACTTTACGCGAGATCCCCGTTCGTGCCAAATCGGCGCGGTGTAATCTGCCTAACTAGACCGGTCTATGTGACCTTGGTCACTAAATTTGGCAAGTCGTTGACGCAGATCCTTGATTTTTAGGGGTTTTGCTCCGAAATGGTCAAGAGATCCTATGTCTGGACCCGGATTGGTCTACTCCGCGACCCCTAGCATTTAGGACACACCACTGAACCCGAGGAAGGGAACCACGATGGGCGATCTGGCGCGACTGCCGTTGCTTGAGAAGGCACCTACTACGCATGCACGCCTGCTGGCCTGGGTGGAGGAAGTAGCCGAGCTGACACAGCCGGACCGCATCCACTGGGTTGACGGCAGCGAAGCTGAAAATAAGAAGCTGACCGACGAACTCGTCGCAGCGGGCACCCTGAAAAGGCTGAACCCGGAGACTTTCCCGAACTCCTTCGCCGCATTCTCCGATCCCGCCGATGTTGCGCGTGTGGAAGAGCAGACCTTCATCTGCTCCGAGAACGAGCGCGATGCAGGCTTCACCAACAACTGGATGGCCCCGGCCGAGATGAAGCAGAAGCTGCGCGGCTTGTTCGCCGGCTCCATGCGCGGCCGCACCATGTACGTCATTCCATTCGTCATGGGCCACCTGGATGCCGAAGATCCGAAGTTCGGCGTCGAGATCACTGACTCCGCCTACGTTGTTGCCTCGATGCGCATCATGGCCCGCATCGGTACCGACGTCCTTGAGCGCATTACGCAGACCGACGCTTTCTTCGTCCCGGCGTTGCACTCCCTGGGTGCTCCTTTGGAAGCCGGCCAGGCAGACGTGGCTTGGCCCTGCAACCCGGACAAATGGATCGTGCACTTCCCGGAAGAGCGCTCCATTTGGTCCTTCGGCTCGGGTTACGGCGGCAACGCCCTCCTTGGCAAGAAGTGCTACGCCCTGCGCATCGCGTCCGTCATGGCCCGCGACGAAGGCTGGCTGGCCGAGCACATGCTCATCCTGAAGCTGACTTCCCCGGAGCAGAAGACCTACTACATCTCTGCAGCATTCCCCTCCGCCTGCGGCAAGACCAACCTCGCGTTGCTCGACCCCACCATCAAGGGCTGGAAGGTGGAGACCCTCGGCGACGACATCACCTGGATGCGCTTCGGCAAGGAGGGCGAGCTTCGCGCCGTCAACCCCGAGGCCGGCCTGTTCGGCGTCGCTCCCGGCACCGGTTGGGGCACCAACCCCAATGCCATGCGTGCCATCGCCAAGGGCAACAGCATCTTCACCAACGTCGCGATGACCGACGACGGCGGCGTGTGGTGGGAGGGTATGACCGAGGAAACTCCGGCACACCTGACCGACTGGCAGGGCAACTCCTGGACTCCCGATTCCGACAAGCCTGCAGCGCACCCGAACTCGCGCTTCTGCACGCCGATCGACCAGATCGACATGCTGGCCGAGGAATACTTCAGCCCCGAAGGCGTGGAGCTTTCCGCGATCCTCTTCGGCGGCCGCCGCAAGACCACCATCCCGCTGGTCACCGAGGCCCGCGACTGGTCCAACGGCATCTTCATGGGTTCCACGCTGTCCTCCGAAACCACCGCTGCAGCGGCCGGTGCCGTTGGCGTTGTGCGTCGCGACCCGATGGCCATGCTGCCGTTCATCGGCTACGACGCAGGCGACTACCTGAACCACTGGGTCAACCTGTCCGCCAAGGCCAACCCGGAGCGACTGCCCAAGATCTTCCTGGTCAACTGGTTCCGCCGCACTGCCGAGGGTGGCTTCGCCTGGCCCGGCTTTGGAGACAACGCCCGCGTCCTCAAGTGGGCCATCGAGCGGCTCGAAGGCAAGGCCGACGCGGTCGAGACTCCCATCGGCTTCGTGCCGACCGGTGAGGCCATCGACCTCGAAGGCCTGGACATGACCCCCGCCGAGGTGGAAGCCGCAGTGCGCGTCGACCCAGCCGAATGGGAGACCGAACTGGCATCGATCGAGGAATGGTACGCAAAGTTCGGCGGTTCCCTGCCGGCAGCTCTGCTCTCCGAGCTCGACGGCCTGAAGGCCCGCCTGGCCTAGCCCACCTGCCGGCAACCCGGCTTACGACGACGGCGGTCCCGCACCAAGGGTGSGGGACCGCCGTCGTTTCCCCTTCCAGAGCATTGTGCCGCGATGTGGCCGAGAGTAGCTTTTAGAGAACCAGCAGTTCTCTAATTTTCGGGGGGTCCGGCCATGGACGATGCCCAGCGGTACACAAAAGAGTCCACTCTGGCGTCAGGACCGCGTGAGGGGTCCAAGGTAACCGGGCAGGCCACCGCGCCCTTGGCCGATTTCGGCGTGGGGGACGTCGCCGTCGCCGGTGGAAAGGGTGCCGCTCTCGGGGAGTTGGTGCGTCAAGGGTTCCCGGTGCCGCCGGGTTTCATCGTCACCACGGGCGCGTACCTGTCCTTCCTGGCGGAAACGAATGTTGGGGCGGCGCTGGGCGGCTTTCTGTCCGTCGAACCCGATGAAGTGCCCGACGGCGGTGCGCCCGACGGAAGCGACGGCACCGGCGGGGCCGCCCTGCGAGCCCTCTTCGCCGGAGCGGAAATGCCTGGCCGGCTGCGGCAGGAGATCCTCGATGCCTATGCGGGGCTGGGCGGCGGGGCTGTCGCGGTCCGGTCCAGCGCTACGGCGGAGGATCTTCCGGGAGCCGCGTTCGCTGGTCAGCAGGACACCTATCTCAACGTGCAAGGCGGGGACGATGTAGTCCAGGCGGTAGCCAGCTGCTGGGCATCGTTGTGGACGGACCGCGCGATGGCCTATCGCCGGCGGCAGGGGATCGATCCGCACGAGGTGGCCATCGCCGTCGTCGTGCAAAAGATGGTGCCGGCCGCCATGGCAGGTGTCCTGTTCACTGCGAACCCGGTCACGGGCGAGCGCGGCGAGCTGGTGGTGGACGCGAACCCCGGACTGGGTGAGGCCGTGGTCTCCGGGCGCGTGACGCCGGAGCATTATGTCCTGGACGCCTCGGGAAAGGTGCTGAGTTTCACGCCCGGTGGCCGCGAGGTGGTGATCAGCGCGGCTGAGGGCGGCGGCACGCAGGAAAGCTTCGGTGCCCAAGGTACGACGCCCGGGCTCGCCGCTGCGGAATTGGCGGAATTGGCCACACTGGGAAAGAAGGCCCAGCAGCATTTCGGCCGGCCACAGGACATCGAATGGGCGGCGGTCGGCGGAAAGCTGTACTTGCTGCAGTCGAGGCCGATGACCGCACTTCCGCCCCAACCGCCCGTCCTCAACGCGGTCCAACGACGGGTGGGGCCGTTCTTCATCGAGATGTTCCAGTCGCGGCCGTATCCCTTGGATGTATCCGGCTGGATGAGCCGGGGAATCCTTGCCATGCTGCACGGCATGGCCGGGAGCGTGGGTGTGGTCTTCCCTACGGTTGAGGAGCTGCTGCCGGAGGAGGAAGGGGTGGTGGTGCAGCTCATCCTACCTGTGCCGCGCCCGACCATTCGAACGCTTGCCGCGCCAGCGTCTTTGCTGCGCAGGGCGATGCGATTCAACGCCGGCGCTTGGACCCAGGATCCTCGTTTCTCCTCGTTTATCGACAACATCGAACGACTGAATGGCAAAGACCTCGGCCCGCTGCGGTGGCGTGCGGTCACTGCCTTTGCCGGGGAATGCTTCGCGGCGATGCAGGGCATCACGGACTTGAGGGTCTCCTACCTGCCCGGCATCCTCGTGCCGGTGCTGAAAATGCGTTTCATGCTCTTGTTCCTGGGCAAGACAAAGCTCGCGCCAGCCCTGATTTCCGGGGCGGAAACCCGGACGAGCCAAGCGAACCGGGCCCTTGAACGGCTCGCGTCCATCGCGGCGGACGATCCCGGGCTGTCCCGCGCGCTACTTGATTCAGGCCCCCTTGAGCTCCTGGACTTGCTGGAAAAGGAACACGGACATCGTGCATTCCGCGAGGCTTTCGAGGCGTTTCAGCTCGAGTACGGCCACCGTGAGACCATGAGCGTTGTCCTCAGCAGTTCGCCCACTTGGTCCGATGCCCCCGAGGTGGTTTTGGGGCTCGTGAAGGCCATGTCCGGAGAACGGCCCCAAACAGTTGAACAGGCCGGGAATGCGCTTGTGGAATTGAAACGCCATCCGGCTCTCCGCTTCGAACTGCTGCGGCGGAGGGTGCTCGCCGCCGTTGAGTCCGCCCAAGCCGGAATGGCGTTCCGCGAGGACAGCCACTTCTACGCCACCAAAGCCATCCCGCCGATCCGCCGGGCCTACCGGGAGCTCGGCCGCCGACTGGCGCTGGCCGGCGTGTTGGATGAGCCGGACGAAATCTACCACCTGCGGTTCGAGGAGCTCGAGTCCATCACTGACGCCGACGACGGCGCGCTGCCGGCTTCGCTCCGTGACCGTTTCCGGCCGCTTGTGCTGGCTCGGGCGGCGAAGCGGCGCGAGCTCGAAGGCATCCCGCTGCTCGATCCGGCTTTGCTCTTTGGCCGGGGCCGCCAGGGCCGCCAGGTGGAAGGGGCCCTCGTCTCCGGCACTGCAGCCAGCCGCGGCCGAGCGAGCGGGCCGGTCCGCGTGATCCGCGGGCCGGCGGAGTTCGGACTGCTGCGCAGCGGAGAGGTCCTCGTCTGCCCATACACCAACCCCGCCTGGACGCCGCTGTTCCAGCGGGCAGCCGCGGTTGTGGTGGACGCCGGTGGGCTCGGCTCGCACGCGGCAATCGTTGCAAGGGAATACGGAATTCCGGCCGTTATGGGCACCGGTTCGGGCACCAGCACATTGGTTGACGGGCAGGATGTGCTCGTGGACGGAACCCTGGGAGTGGTCCTTCCGGGCGCCTCGGCGGAGAGGCCTTGAGATGCCGGGGCAACGGGACCAGACACCCGAACAGCGGGACCATCGAAAGTTGCCGCGCCGCCGCGGGGCGGCCCTGAACAGTGCAATCTTCGAAGCAGTCCGGGCAGAGATCGCCGAGTCCGGCTACGCGGCGTTGACGATGGACAGCGTGGCCGAACGCGCCAGGGCGAGTAAAGCTTCGCTCTACAGGCGGTGGCCCGGACGTGCGGCCTTGGTGCTCGAGGCAGCCTACGATGCCATGCCCGGTCCGGCATCCGCGCCGGATACCGGCAGCCTGCGCGAAGACGCCCTGGCGATATTGCGGCTCGTGGCCCAACAACTGGAAGGAGCGGTGGGGCAAGCCATGCGCGGGTTGTTGGGGGAGGCGCTCCAGAATCCGGCGGTGGCGGCTCAGATCCGGGAGTACGCCCGCGGCAACGTAGCTAAGATCATGCGCGCGATCATTGAGCAGGCCGCGGCCCGCGGCGAATGCGATCCCCGCCTGGCCACGGAGACGAGGGTCGAAGCCGGCCCCGCCTTGCTCAGGCAGAGGTTCATCTTCTCCGGAATGCCGATTGATGAGGATTTCTTGGTGCACGTGGTGGATGAAGTGATGCTGCCACTGCTGGTTGGGCCGCCCAACTGACTCGCAGTTGTTGTCGTTTTGAGGCTCCAAAACGACAACAACTGCGTGGGCCCACGCCGCCAGGGTTCCCTGGCCGTGGGGCCCCACCGGCGAGGGTCCCTGCCTGAGCTTGCGAGGGCTGGGAGCCGGTGCGGACTTGCGCGGCGAGGGTGGCGGTGGGGACTAGTTGGGGTCATCTGCTGCTTGCTAGTTGGCGAGCCAGATATCAGGTCCGAAGACTTCGTAGTGAATCTTTGTGGCAGGGATTCCGGCGTTGATGGCTTCGTTGCGGATGTGCTTCATGAATGGCAGCGGTCCGCACAGATACAGCGAGGCATCCGCCGGAAGGTCCACTTCGCGCAAGGACATGAAGCCGGCATTGGACCCGGGCTGCGGTTCCTCCAGCCAGAGCTGGAGTTCCGCTGCGTCCAGGCGCTCGACGTCGTCCGTCATCTGCCCGCGCAAGGCCCAACTGTCCAGATTGCTCTCCGCGTGCAGGACCAGGATTTGGCGGTCGGAGCCGGAATCGGCGAGCGAGCGCAGGATGGAAGCCGTGGGCGTGCAGCCGATTCCGGCCGAGGCGAGGACCACGGGACCGTCGCCATCCTTGAGCGTGATCTCGCCGTAGGGGTTGGAGATCTCCAGGACATCGCCCACCACGACCGTGTTGTGCAACACGGGCGAGACCTCGCCGCCGTCGTCGATCTTGGTCGTGAAGCTACGGCTGGTGCCGGCATCGCCCGAAAGCGAGTACTGGCGGACCTGGCGCAGGCCGTCCGGGAGGGTGACCTTGACGCTGATGTATTGGCCCGGCAGTGCTGCGGTGATGGCGGTATCGTCGGCCGGCTCCAGGGTGAAGGTCATGGAACCGGTACCGGCGGGAGTCTTGGACACGACCTTCCAAGGGCTCCACATCTTGCCGTTGGCCTGCGCTGCGTAGAGCCCCTTTTCGAGCTTGATCAGCGCGTCTGCCATGAGCCAATAGACCTCTGTCCAGGCTTCGGCGATTTCAGGGGTGATGACTTCTGCCAGGTCCTCCGCGATGGCGGCGAAGAGGTGCTCGTAGACCACTTGGTACTGCGGCTCGGTGATCCCCAGGGAAGCATGGCGGTGTGCAATGCGCGACAGGACCGTCTCCGGAAGGGTGCCGGGGTTGCTCACCAGATGGCTTGCGAACGCGGCGATGCTCCCAGCCAGGGCCTGTTGCTGGTTGCCGGAGCGCTGGTTCGAACGGCTGAATAGCCCATCGAGCAGTTCGGGGTGCGCAGCGAAGAGGCGGGAGTAGAACTTGGGGGTGATGTCACCAATCCGGGAGCCGACGAGCGGCAAGGTGGCCTCGATGACGGGGAAGGACTTGTCCGAGAGCATAGGTACTCCTGTCGTAGTGGCCCGTGGGGGTGCATGCGGACCGGGATCAATACTTGTATTTGGAATGCAAGTATCTATAGCTAAATTTCTACACGCTGTAGAAGGATTTGGCGAATCGACAGCCCGGAGATGACAGAGGCGCGCCAGGACCCTGGTTTACAGCCCCGGGCGTAGCCCGATCGCCTGGAACGCCGGCGCCATTTGCCGCAGGCGCGGTAGGGAGGATACGACGACGTCGTCCAGTTCCCGGTAGAAGGCTTCCCTTGCGCGGGCCAGGGCATGGCGAAGGCCGCATTCGGTGATCAGGGGGCAGTCGCCATGCACGGATTGGCACTCGGCGGGATCGGGCCTGTTATTCAACTCCCGCAGGATGTGGCCAACGGTGGCCTTCTGTCCGGCGGCGCTGAGCCGGGATCCCCCTTTGCGTCCTCGCTCGACGTCGATGAGGCCCAGCTCCCGTAGCCGAACAATGGCCTTGCTGACGTGGTGGTAAGGAGTCCCTACTGCGTCTGCGATGTTTTGGGTCGTCAGGAGTTCACCTGCGGGCGCGGACGAGAGAACCAGGAGCGCACGCAGGCTCACATCCGCGAAGGCATTGATCTTCATGCCCTCAAGCTTACGGAGTAAGGTCTAGTCAACCCATACGAGGCGTTCATTGGTGTCAGCTTCGGCATTGTCAAAGGTGAAGCCTTCGGCGATCTGGACATAGGGGACGACGGCTGCCATCAGCCCGCCGCTACGGTGCTCAGCCGCGGCGTGAATCCCGTCCGAGCCGTGTTCCGGAAGGATGACGTCGCTGGCGATCGCCACCGCGCGGTATTCGTCACGGCCTTGGCGCAGCAATTCGAGGATGTCTGCCAACATCGACTCCGTGTCGACGTGTCCCTCGTCGTCCGGCTCTCCGGGCGTTACGAAGACGATCCGAAGTTCGTTATCCTCCGCGAGCGTGACTGCGAAGGGCAGGAAGCCACCGTTTTGTTCCAAATGTTCCTGCGCCGTCGCCAGGGCGGCACCAAGCGTTTCACGGACTTCGCGGAGCTCTTGTTCCTTTGTGCTTTCGAGGCCGTTGCTTGCGGTGCTCATGCTCCTGCTCGCCTTCGGGGCTGCCGGTTAGGACCGGACCAGTGCAAGCACGCGGTCCCGGACCTTTTCCATGGTGGCAACATCCTTCGCCTCGGCGTTCAGGCGCAGGAATGGTTCCGTGTTGGACGGGCGAAGATTGAACCACCAGCTGCCGTCCTTCGCGGTGAACGTGCTGCCGTCCATGGTGTCCACGTCGACGTCTTCGTCATCGAAATCGGCGCGGACCCGCTCAATGGCTCCTGCCTTGTCTTCGATTTCGGAATTGATTTCACCGGAAGAGACATACGGCTCGTACTGGCGGCCAAGCTCGGACAGCGGGCCGTCCTGCTCGCCCAGTGCCGCCAAGACGTGCATGGCCGCGAGCATGCCGGTGTCTGCGTTCCAAAAATCGCGGAAGTAGAAGTGCGCCGAGTGTTCGCCGCCGAAGACGGCTCCTTCTTCGGCCATGACAGCCTTGATGAACGAGTGCCCTACGCGGGTGCGAACGGCCCTGCCACCATCCGTCGCCACGAGTTCCGGGACTGCTCGCGAGGTCAGCAGGTTGTGGATGATCACGGGTGTCTCTTCACCCGCTGCCTGTGCGCGGGCGATTTCCCGACGCGCAACCATGCCGGTGATGGCAGACGGAGATACCGGTTCGCCCTTCTCGTCAATCACGAAGCAACGGTCGGCGTCGCCGTCGAACGCCAGGCCGATATCCGCGCCGTGCTCGATGACTGCGGCCTGAAGATCGCGCAGGTTTTCGGGCTCAAGCGGATTGGCCGGGTGATTCGGGAAGGAGCCGTCCAGCTCAAAGTACAGCGGGACGATCTCGAACGGCAGGGCAGGAAGCAGCTGGTCACCAAGCACTGCGGGAGTGGTCAGCCCGGCCATGCCGTTTCCGGCGTCGACGACGATCTTCAGCGGACGGGAGCCCTTGAGTTCAACCAGGCTGCGCAAGTACTCCGAGTAGTCCTTCAGGACATCGCGGGTGCTGATCTTGCCTTGTACATCTGCAGCCGGGATGCTTCCGTTGTTGAGGTACTTCTCCGCCAGCGTCTGGATTTCCTTGAGGCCTGTTTCGGAGGAGATCGGCTGGGCGCCGGCCTTGGACATCTTGATGCCGTTGTACTCGGCGGGGTTGTGGCTTGCGGTGAACGTGGCACCAGCCGCGTTCAGGGCACCGCAGGCGTAGTAGAGCTCGTCGGTGGAGATAAGGTCCAGGAGCTGGACATTGGCGCCGCGGCGAGCAGCGCCGTCGGCGAATGCCTTGATGAATTCGGGGGATGACGGGCGCATGTCGCCGCCAACCAGCACAGTCTCGCCAGCCAGGCCGAGGGTGTCGACGAAGGCCGCGCCGACGGATTCCACGATGTGGGATGTGATGGATTCGCCGACGATTCCCCGCACGTCATAGGCCTTGAAGGAAGCTGAGAGGTCAAATGTCTTGTTCTGCTCGCTAGTCACGCGCTCAATCTTACTGTGGAGCGGGGGCGTCGCTGCGCAGGGACGCCATCTCTGTGGAAAACGCTTGTCCACATAGATGACGTTCCGGGTTCTGGCTGTCTGCGGGTGCTGGAATACTGAAGCCATGCCCAACAACCCGGATGCTGCCCTACTCGCAGCGGAACAGTCCACCACCCGGCTGCAGGCCCTTGAAGTCCTGAAGGAGCTTGTGGGAAATGGAGACGCCCGATTCCACGATGGACAGTACGAAGCGATTGAGGCGCTCGTCGACGCCGGACGGCGCGCTTTGGTGGTGCAGCGGACGGGCTGGGGCAAGTCGGCTGTGTACTTCGTCTCGTCGTTGCTGCTGAGGCGCCGGGGCGCAGGGCCCACGCTCATCGTTTCGCCGCTGCTTGCGCTCATGCGGGATCAAGTGGCGGCGGCCGCGCGTGCCGGCGTGCGAGCCGTGGCGATCAACTCCGCCAATCAACTTGAGTGGGACAACGTCCGCGAGCAACTGGCCGCGGACGAGGTGGATGTTCTCCTGGTTTCGCCGGAGCGGCTCACCAATCCTTCGTTCCGGGAAAACCAGCTTCCCGAGCTCATCCGGCGTACCGGTCTCCTCGTGATTGACGAGGCTCACTGCATTTCGGACTGGGGACACGATTTCCGTCCCGACTATAGGCGCATTTCCGATCTCATCGAGCAACTGCCTGGCAGTGTTCCAGTGCTGGCCACCACAGCCACGGCCAACTCCCGGGTGGTTCATGACATCGAAGAGCAGCTCGGCGCCGGAGTGCTGACCATCCGCGGGCAGCTTGGCCGCGAGTCCTTGCGGCTGGGTGTCTTGAAGCTCGCCGATTCGCGGGATCGCCTTGGCTGGTTGCTGACCCATCTGGCAGACATGCCAGGCAGCGGAATCATCTATACCTTGACCGTTTCGGCCGCTGAAGACACCGCACGGCTGCTCTCCGAGGCAGGCCACAACGTCTTGTCCTACACCGGGCGGACGGACCCCGCGGATCGTGAACGGGCCGAGCAACTCCTCAAGGACAACCAAGTGAAGGCGCTCGTTGCCACCTCGGCGCTCGGCATGGGCTTCGATAAACCGGATCTCGGGTTCGTCATCCACCTTGGTGCCCCGTCATCGCCGGTGGCTTACTACCAGCAAGTCGGCCGTGCCGGCCGTGGCGCCGCGAATGCGGATGTGCTCCTCCTGCCCGGATCCGAGGACCGCGAAATCTGGCAGTACTTTGCGACTGCTTCTATGCCCTCGGAGGAAAAGGCCGCAGCCGTCCTCAACGTCTTGGCCGAATCCGGCTCTGCCTTGTCAACGGTGGCCCTTGAGGCGCGGGTGGACCTGCGCCGGACGCCCTTGGAACTCCTGCTGAAGGTCTTGGCGGTGGATGGAGCGGTGGAGCGCGTAGGCGGTGGCTGGAGGTCCACGGGACGTCCGTGGATCTACGACGCCGAACGCTACGCCCGCATCGCCGAGGCCCGGGTGGATGAGCAGGATTCCATGGTGATTTACCAGGACACCGCCGGATGCCGCATGGAATACATCACCGCGGTCCTGGACGACGAATCCGCACGTGCATGCGGCCGTTGCGACAATTGCGCCGGCAAGTGGTTCCCGGCGGACGTGGCAGCCGCAGCCGCCGACGCCGCCGGGCAGACCCTCCGGCGCGCGGGCCTAGCGCTCGATCCACGGCTTCAATGGCCCAGCGGCATGGACCGGCTGGGCGTGACGGTAAAAGGCAAGATCAAGCCCGACGAGTTGCTGGCCGAAGGACGCGTCCTGGCCCGCCTGACCGATCTCGGCTGGGGTGGTGCCCTCCGTGAACTTTTTGCCGCCGGGGCGGCTGACCGCGAGGTTGAACCTGCCATGTTGCAGGCCTGCGTGCAGGTCTTGCGCGAATGGTCTGTCGGTGACGGCCGATCCACCGGGTGGAGCGGCCAAGGGCGTCCGGCGGCCGTCGTGAGCATTCCGTCCAGGAACAAGCCGGCGCTCGTCGAATCCTTGGCCCGCGGCATCGCCGGGATCGGCCAGATGCCGTATTTGGGTTCCCTCGAACTCCAGCACGGCGGCTCCACGGGCGGGCGCGGTGGCAACAGCGCCTATCGGCTCGCCGGCGTCTGGGAGCGCCTCGTGGTGGGTCCGGAACTTGGACAGAACCTTGCATCCCTAGGGGGTCAAGGGATCCTCTTGGTCGATGACCTGGCGGACAGCCGCTGGACCATGACTGTTGCTGGCCGCGCCCTCAGGCAAGCCGGGGCAGGATCGGTGTTGCCTCTCGTCCTCGGTCAAGCAGCGTGATGGGCGCAGCCCCGGATGTCCAGTCCGAATCCAAGTGGCAGCCACGGCTCGCGTTGCTGGTTGCCGCCACCTTCTTCATGGAGTTCCTGGACGGAACAGTCCTTACTACCGCCATGCCGAGCATCGCGGCCGACTTCAAAGTGGTCTCGGCCGATGTCAACGTTACGATGACTGCTTACTTGGTGACGGTGGCCATGGGCATTCCGCTCAGCAGTTGGCTCGCAGAACGCTTTGGCGCGCGTCGGATCTTCTGTCTGGCTATCGCTGTGTTCACCGTTGCGTCGCTGCTGTGCGCAGCAAGCCAGGACCTCATCTTGTTGACGTTGAGCCGGGTGGCACAAGGCGCCGGTGGGGCGATGATGGTGCCGGTAGGGACTCTCGTAGTGCTGCGGGGCACACCCAAGTCGGAGCTCCTCCGAGCCACGGCATTCCTTGTTTGGCCCGGGTTGTTGGCCCCCGTTTTGGCGCCGCTTGTGGGCGGAGCTTTCACAACCTATCTTTCCTGGCACTGGATCTTCCTGATCAACGTCCCGCTGGGCCTTGCTGCGTTCGTTGCAGCCCTGAGGCTGGTTCCGCGTACGGGAGGCGATGCCGGCCGGCGGCTCGACTGGCTCGGCCTCGCACTCACCACTTTCGGCGTCGGATCGCTTGTGGTGGGTCTTGAAGGGGTTGGCGGCCATGGCGCGGGCGCGGTCCCGGCAGCCGTGCTGCTGGCCGGGGCATTGGCTTTGGCCGGAGCGGCCTGGTGGATGCTCAAGGCCAAGGCCCCGCTCTTCGATCTCCGGGTTTTCGCCACTCGCACGTTCCGGGCCACTTCCACCGGAGGGTTCGTCTATCGCCTGACCATCAGCTCGGTGCCGTTTCTGCTACCGCTGTTGTTCCAGGACGGCTTTGGCTGGGATCCACTTAAATCCGGTGCGATGGTGGCCGCGGTGTTCATCGGCAACATCGGCATCAAGCCGGCCACGACGCCCATCATTCGGCGGTTCGGTTTCAAGCCTGTGTTGGTCTTCGCCTCTTTCGCGTCGGCCGTCACCTTTGCCGCTTGTGCGGCCCTCAACGCAGGGACCCCGGAGCCTTTGATTTTTGCCTTGCTGCTGGCCAGCGGGGCCTTCCGTTCGATCGGCTTCTCGGCGTACGCCTCCGTGCAGTATGCGGATATCGTCCCGGGGGAGCTTCCCTCGGCCAACGCAGTGTCAGCCACGTTGGTGCAACTGGCCGCGGGCGCTGGTATTGCAGTGGGTGCGCTCTTCCTGCGTCTCTTCGACCATGCGTCGTTCTTCGGCGACGGCCCTTCCTCGGCGTACCGTGGCGCCTTCCTCTCCATGGCTGCCGTGATGCTGTTGAGCACGGTGGACAGCCTCACGCTGCACCGGCACGCCGGAGCCGAAGTCAGCCGCAGCGTTGTGAGCAAGCCCGAGAAACGGCGCGGCTAGAGAGCCTTGGGGACGCCAATCGCCGGAACCTCCATCACGGAGACTCCGGCGACTCTTGGCCATCCGCGTCTTGCTTGGATCGCTTTGACTACGAAGCCGGGTGCGTGAACGGGACCCGTTCGAACGACATGACGCTCGTTGCTTCCTCCGGGTTGACCGTGACCTTGAGCCAGTCTTTGGCATTGTTGGATCCATCCACGGTGATTCGCGTCAGGTTCTTCGCCGCTGTGGCCTGACCGTAGAAGGACAGCCACGTGGAACCGGCGGCGAGGGGGTGGTCTTGGTTGTAAACGTGGCTGTCGCCGTTGATCAGGTAGACCGGGCCGCCGAACGCGTTCGATTCCTCGATCAAGGTCTGCACCAGGGGTTTGAAAGCGCCAAAATCCGCCTGTGAAGGGGCTGCGACTGTCGGGTCGAACATGTCCGCCTGCGTCATCACGACGACGGCCCGGTCGCCGTTGTTCCGCGCCTTGCGGAAGGTGTCCCTCAACTCCTGGATGTCAGCCTCGGTCCTCTGCTGTACCTCGTCCACTTGGGCGGCGGTGGGCTGGGTCTGGCCGAGTCCCGTCCAAGGCAGCATCGAATTATCGCTGCCCGGAATGTTGACCGCAGTGAAGGCGACCTCATGCTTGCGGAAGCTGACGTTCTCCGGGAAGCCTTCCTTTACCTGTGATTTCACCGTCATCGGTGCGCCAAGGGTGAATCCGGGCTTCGGGAAGAAGACTTCCCGAACCTTGGCCAGTCTTTCCAACGGGTTGTAGGCGCCGTTGTTCGTTCGGTGGCAGTCAGTCCACTCGTTGTCGCCCGGGGTGTAGACGAGCGGAGCAGTAAAGCTGTCGAAGTTCTTCTTGATGGCTTCGAAGTACTCGTCAGTGCACTGGGAAGATCCGTTCTTGATATCGCCCACGTGTGCTACAAAGCTCAGTTCCTTGTGTGCGTTGAGGTCCTGGATGTAGGACGGGAAGGCTTGGATCTCAGCGGCACCGTAGGGTACGTCGCCGATGACGCCGAAGCTGAAGCCTTCGGTATTGCCTTGGTGTCCGTTGCCGTTGGAGCCATTCTGTCCCGAAGTGTTGCTGTCATTGGCCGCCAGTGCCGGCGGAGTGAGCAACGCGGTTGACAACAGGACGGCCCCAACCGTCGCGATCGCGAATCTCGTCATTGAACGCATGAATCTCTCCTCGTCGTTGGTCTCCGTTACCCGGACGAGGCTATTGGCGCGAGCTGAATTCAAAGAGTCGGAGACATGAATCTTCGCCGCCAGGATCGGCCGCTGAAGACCGCGGCCGCTGAAGACCGTAAACGAAAAGACCCAGGAACGCTGAAAGTCCCGGAACCCAAAAACTCCCGGAACGCAAAAAGGCCCCGGTCAGGGACCGGGGCCAAAACGCGGAGACGGGGGGATTTGAACCCCCGGTGGAGTTGTGCCCCACACTTCATTAGCAGTGAAGCCCATTCGGCCGCTCTGGCACGTCTCCAGTTGCTATTGCTAGCCAACCAAGGATACGCAGAACTGGGCACCCAGTGCAAAACGGGGACGCGGGCAGCCGTCGGGGGCTCCGCCGTTAAGGGCGCTAGTGCCCCGAGCCCTTCTTGCCGGCAAGCGCCCGCCACAGGAAGTGCTGGCTGCGGGCTTGGAGCGAGGCCGCCTGGCGGTTGTCCGAGGCTCCTGCGTGACCGCCTTCAAGTGCTTCGTGGAACCACACGTTCGGGATGCCCATTGCCTGCATCCGGGCTGCCATCTTCCGGGCCTGGACCGGGCCTACACGGTCATCGGAGGTGGCTGTCCAGATGAACGTCTCCGGGTACTCCACTCCGTCTCGCAGCAGGTGGTACGGCGAGAAGGTGCGGATGTACTCCCACTGTTCCGGCACGTCGGGATCGCCGTACTCGGCAATCCAGGAGTAACCAGCCGAAAGCTTGGTGTAGCGGCGCATGTCCAGCAACGGGACGCCGCAGGAGATCGCTCCGAACAGCTCCGGGTACTGGGTCAGCATGTTGCCCACCAGTAGTCCGCCGTTGGAGCCGCCCACGCAGCCGAGCCTCCGCGGACTGGTGACGCCCCGCGAAATGAGATGCTGCGCCACAGCGGCGAAATCCTCGAACGCGCGGTGCCGATTCTCCTGCAAGGCTGCCCGGTGCCATGCGGGACCATACTCGCCGCCGCCGCGGATGTTGGCCACGACGTAGACGCCGCCACGTGAATGTGGCGCGGAGCCGTCGTCGGAAGTGATGCTTTCGCTCCGGCGCTCCAGCCAGGCGCGCCCGATGGCTCCGCTGTAGGCGGGGGTCCTTGAGACTTCGAACCCGCCGTAGCCCGAGAGCTGTGTGGGGTTCTCGCCGTCGAGGTCCAGATCTTTGGACGCGACCTGGAAATAGGGCACGCGCGTACCGTCTGCTGAGGTAGCGAAGTGCTGCTGGACCTCGTAGTCCGCCTCGTTGAAGAACGACGGCGAGGACTTCACTACTGCGTGCGTGCTCGCCACCCCGCCGTCATGGCCTGCGTCGAGCGTGTAGCCGGCGATGCCCGGGGACAAGGTGCCGCGCATGAGTGTCGTGGGGGTGGTGAAGCCGGTAGCGACGAGCCAGTAGTCGTTGCCGGCGTCGTCGCCTTCTGCTTCGTCCTCGTCATCCACGGCGTAGGCGTTCACGTCGTGCAGCGGCGGGCACGCATCCAACAAAGTCGAAGCCCAACCGCCGGCGGAATCCTTGCTGGCCGGGTCGAGCACCCTGATTTCGGAAGAGACGTCGTGCAGCAGGTTCAGGAGGAGGTAGTTCCGGGTCCAGCTCCACGACTGGAGGGACGTGTGCTCATCCGGGGTGAAAAGCACCGAGAAGTCGCGTGCCCCGGACAAGTAGCCCTCAAAGTCGGCAGCCAGCAGGGACCCGGAGGCGTAGGTGGTTCCGTCCACGTTCCAGTCCTGCCGTGGACGGAACATGAGCCATTCGCGGTGGGAACTGAGGTTGACGTCAGTGGGGACATCAATGGCCAGCCACGCGTCGTCGCGTAGCACGGAAGTGGTCCGGTTGAAGAAGTCGATCCAGTCCACGGCGAAAGTGCGTTCGAATCCCGGGGTGGAGTCGTGGGCGACGAGCGCCATCATGTGGTCTTCGGGGATCTCGAAGATCCGCTCGGCTTCGGCCAGGGATTGGCCGCGACGGAGCTTCACCCCGGTGCGCGCGTAGGAAGAGCTGGTTTTCGGCAGGCCGTCGGCGGTCGTGGCAACCAGGAGGGTATCGGCGTCGAGCCAGCTCACGTTTCCTTTCGCGGTCGGAAGGTCGAAGCCGCCTGCGGCAGGGTCCACGAAGGTGCGGGTTTCGACGTCGAACTCGCGGTGGCGGTTGGCGTCGCCGCCGTCGGGGGAGAGGGCGATGATGGCGAGGCGGTGCGGTTCACCCTCGGCGGGGCGCAGGAAGTTTGCGCCGTGGAAAACCCATTCTTCGCCCTCGGCTGCGGCGAGTGCATCGATGTCGAGGAGGACGTCCCATTCCGGGGCGTCGCTGAGGTAGCTCTCCCACGTGGTCCGGCGCCAGAGCCCCTTGGGGTTCTGCTGGTCCTTCCAGAAGTTGTAGTAGTGCTCGCCGCGCTTGTTGACCATGGCAATCCTGTCCGTGGAGTCCAGAACCTCCAGGATTCCGGCTTCCAATGCGGCGTAGTCGGCGTCGTCGAGCAAGTCTTCGGTGCGGGCATTTTGCTCCCGTACCCAGGCCAGCTGTTCCTCGCCGTGGATGTCCTCGAGCCAGATATTCTCGTCGACAGGCTCGGGGGCGATTGCGGTTCCCTGGGCAGTTTCGTTGTCGGGCGCGGGCGCTTGATCAGCTGCTGTGGTGGTCATCCCTCATCCTAGAATGACTGTCTGAGAAGGAAGCAAGTCACAAGAAGTTAGGCTTGGGCGTGGGTAAATCGCAGAACATTCGGGTTGGGCTGATCGGGGCAGGTCCCCGCGGCACCAGTGTGCTGGAGCGTTTGCTCGCCAATTGGGCCGCGACGGAATCACAAGGGCGTTCGCTGCATATCGACGTCGTGGACCCCTATCCTGCCGGTCCCGGGCACGTCTGGCAGCCCGAGCAGTCCCGGCTGTACCTCATGAACACGCAGTCGTTCTACCCCACACTGATCCCCGAGGACGAGCGACTCGCGCCGCCCCTGGCCGGCGGCTCCTTTGAGCAGTGGCGGGCTGAGCAGCGGTCCGTCGGCGGCCATGGCTTGAGTGCTGAGGAACGGGCCGAACTTGCCGCCCTCGCCTCGGACGACTTTCCCAGCCGTGCCCTTTACGGACGGTACCTGCGATCCACTTTGGAGGAACTGCTGGACCGTGTCCCGGCCGGCGTGGAGATCGCCTTCCATCGGAAAAACGCCGTGGCGGCGCATCCCCTGGCTGGCGGTCCGGCGGAGGGCGATCCGGACGGTTCGCCTGGTCAGCCCGCGGGCGGAGGGTTCGACGTCGAACTCGTCGACGGCGCTCGGCTCACCGTGGATTCCCTTGTCCTCGCGCTGGGCCACCTTGAGTCCCGGCTCAACCCGGAGCAGCGTTCTTTCAGGGAGGTGGCGGGGGAGCTCGGGCTCCTGTACGTGCCGCCAGCCGCACCTGCCGACGTGGACTGGGCACTGGTCCCGGACGGGGAGACGGTCCTGGTCCGGGGCATGGGCCTGAATTTCTTCGACGTCATGGGCCAACTGACGGAAGGCCGCGGGGGACAGTTCGTTCCGGCCGAAGACGGTCTCGAGGGAAAGCTCAAGTACGTGCCTTCGGGCCGGGAACCGAAGATCATCGCGGCATCCAGGCGTGGCACTCCTTACCGGGCCAAGGCCGGTTTGGACGGCTATTATCCCAAGTCCGTGCGATTGCGCTACCTGACGGAGAGCGCGGTGGAACGCTTCGCCGCGGCGGGCATCCAACCTGGCTTCGACCACGATCTTTGGCCCCTCCTGCATCGGGATGCGTTGTGGGCATACTATTCGACGCTGGTCGTAGCCGAACCCGTGGCCGTGTCTGATGCGACGGAATTCCTGGCCGCCCTCGAGGACTTGTTGCAGCCCCACGCGCATGCCACCGGGCGGTGGGAAAACCAGGTCGGGGAGTTGGTCTCCACCCATGTCGCAGCGTCGCGCCGCCTTGACCTGCTGGGACTCGCCGCGCCTTTGGCCGGACATTCCTTCGCGTCCAGGAAGGAACTCGACGCCGCCGTCGTCGACTATTTGGACGACGACGCCCGCCGCTCCGCGCTCGGAGAAGCAGATCCAGTGAAGATGGCGATCGGTGCCTTGCATACCGGACGGGCCATCCTGAAGAGCGCCGTGGCCGACGGCGGCATCACGGACGAGTCGTGGGTCGGTGAGCTCCGGGGCTGGTTCGAATCCTTCGTTGAGGGACTCGCGAGCGGTCCTCCGGCCCTGCGCGCCGAACAGCTGGCCGCTTTGGCGCGTGCCGGCGTCGTAAGTTTCGTGGGCCCGGATCCTCGATTCAGTGTTGACCGTTCCCAGCGCGTCTTCCGCGCTGTGTCCGCATGGGTGCACGACGACGCCGCGGAAGCCAGGACGCTGATTGAGGCCATGTCCCCGGCGAACCGGGTGGGCGTGAGTGTTTCTCCGCTCCTGCGGCAGTTGCTCGCCGACGGCTTGGTGCGGCCCAAGGTAATGATGACTGCCGAGGGAACGCCGGTGCAGACCTCCGGCTTGGACGTCCAGCCGCATCCCTACCGTTTGGTGGGCGCCAACGGTTCCGTGACTCCGGGAATGTACGCCCTTGGCCTGCAGCTTTCTTCGACCCAGTGGGGGACGGCCATTGCCGCTGAAGCCCGGCCTTCCGATGGTCGCGGCTATCGGAGTGGCCAACGGACCCTCCGCGACGCCGATGAAATCGCCAGGGACATGCTCGGCCTTCCCCTCCAGAAATGAGCATGTTCCACCAATAAAAATGAGCATGCTCTCCGCCCGTACCGACGAGTGGACATAAACCTGATATGTCCACTCGCCGGGGCCGGGGGAGAGCATGCTCTCTGGTGGGTGGTGGGCTGCGCCTAGCTGGTGGGCCCTAGGCAGCCTGGTTTTCGATGAGCTTGAAGATCGCACCCGTGGGGTCGGTCAGGGTGGCCATCCGCCCGTAGGGGGTGTCTTCAGCCGCCTGGATCACGGTAGCGCCCAAGGAGACGGCCTGCTCGATCGTGGCATCGACCTTGTCCACCGCGAAGTAGACGCCCCAGTAGGACGGCACCTCGGCCGGGAGGAAACCGGAGGCATCCATGATGCCTGCCTTGGAGTCATCGCCCGCCCCGAGCGTGGTGTAACGGAACTCCGGGGTATCGCCCACGACGGTGGTTTCCCAACCGAAGACGTTCTGGTAGAAGGAAACGGCGGAGTCGTACTCCTTGGCGAAGAGCTCGTGCCAGGCGGGTGCGCCTGTTTCGGCAGCCAGCTGATAGCCCTTCATCTCGCCGAACTGCCAGGCACCGATGGCCGCTCCGGACGAATCCGCGTACATCGCCATGGTTCCCTGGTCCGGCACTTCCATGGGTTCCATGTAGACCTGGCCTCCGTTGGCGAGGGCCGCTTCGGTGGTGGCCTTGATGTCGTCAGTGCGCAGGTAGGTGGACCAGACATCGGGCATCTGGCCCATGTCTTCCTGCTTCTGCATGATCCCGGCCACCATTTTGCCGTCCTTCGAGGCCGTGATGTAGCCGCCGTACTTTTCCTGGTCGCCGGTCTCGTAGGTCCAGCCGAAGAGCGTGTTGTAGAAGGACTTTGCCTTCTCCGGGTCCGAGGTCATCAGGTCGATCCAGCACGGTGAACCGGGGGTGATGTCAGGCGTGGGCATGTTTGCTCCTGTGTCGTTACCGCGGTTGTTCCACGGTTTCATGAGTGGGTGGTGGAGACAGACAAAACCCTATGCGGGGCCTCTGACAGTTTCAATGCCTTCGCTCGAGGCCTTCGGCGGAACTTAGCCCATGAAGAGCATCAGGATGAAGTAGATCGCTCCGCCGACCACCGAGTAGATCGCGAAGGGAGTCAGCGTCCGGGTCTCGAAGAAGCGAAGCAGGAACTTGGTGGCGAACCACGCGGCGACACCGGCGCACAGTGCCCCCACCAGGAACACGCCACGTTCGTCGGCCATGGCCGGGGTGAAGAGGTCAGGCAGCTTGAGCACGGCTGCGGCGCCGATGATCGGCGTGGCGAGCAAGAAGCTGAAGCGCGCGGCGTTCTCGTTGTTCAGACCGGACAGCAGGCCGCCGGCCATTGACGAGCCGGAGCGGGAGATGCCGGGGATCAGGGCGGCTGCCTGGGCGGTTCCGATTGCCAAGGCGCGTTTCCACGGCAAGGTGGCGATTTCGGCGTCGGAAGCCGTTGCGGTGGCCGGCTGCTCCGCGGCACGGCGGCTATCCCTTGTCCGCAGGCGTTCGGCCCCGAAAAGGACGAGACCGTTGACCACCAGGAAGGCGGCTGCGATCAGCGGGGAACCGAAGAGATTTCGAATGGGCTTTTCCAGGACCAAGCCGATAATTCCGGCAGGCACGGTTCCAACCACAAGGAGCCAGCCGAGCTTCGCATACGTGTCTGACGGAGCGATCTTCCTGTCCCGGATGGAACGGCCAAGACCTTTGGCGATTTCAATCCAGTCCCGGAGGAAGAAGAAGAACAGCACAATTGCTGTAGCCAAGTGGGTGGCAATGAGGAAGTTCAGGAATTCCGGTGCCTTCTGGTCCAGGCCCCAACCGAAGAGTTTGGGAAGGATGACGCTGTGGCCGAGGCTGGAAATCGGGAAGAGCTCGGTGATTCCCTGCAGCAGGCCCATAACGATGGCCTGGATCATATTAATCATGGGCTCGATCCTAGCCAGCGCCGGTTACTGGGAGATGAACGTTTGCTGGGAGGCAGCCGTGTGCCAGCAGGTGAACACGGCTATTAGGGTAGGTAGCTAATATCGACGAATGACCCAAGAGCGATGGCGGCAGGTTTCCGAGTGGCCCATGGTGGCGGCAGCTGTGCTGTTCCTGGTGGCCTATTCGTTCCAAGTGATCGCCAATCTTAGCGAGGCCCAATCCACGGTCGTTGACACCATCATTTGGGTCACGTGGCTGGTGTTTGCCCTGGACTACGCGATGTGCCTCGTCTTGGCGCGGCGTCGCGCGCAGTGGTTCGTGCGGAACCTGCACGAATTGCTGATACTGGCCCTCCCGGTCCTCAGGCCCTTGAGGTTGTTGCGGCTCGTAACACTGCTGAAGCTGCTTCATCGCACCGCCGGGAACGCCATGCGGGGCCGCATCCTCACTTTTGTTCTCGGGTCCGCGGCCCTCCTGACGTACTGTGGTGCGCTCGCCGTGCTTGATGCGGAGGAGAACGCCGCGGGCGCCAACATCACCAACTTTGGCGATGCCATCTGGTGGGCGATGGTCACCATCACCACTGTTGGCTACGGGGACCACTACCCGGTGACGGTCGTGGGCCGCTGCGTTGCCGGAGGCTTGATGGTCTGTGGAATCGCTGTCTTGGGCGTCGTGACGGCTTCGGTTGCCTCGTGGCTTGTTGAACAGGTCTCCTCCGGAGCTGCGGCGGCCGCAACGGTCGCCGAGGAGCCCATGAAGCAGGAGATTCGCCGGCTGGCTGAGCAGGTCGAGCGCCTGAGCGCCCTTCTGGAAAACGCCGACGGCGAGCTACGGGGCGGCGTGGTCGGAGCCCGCGGCGACCACTCGCCGTCGCCGTAGCCCGCCGTCGAGGTGCGTCTTATTCCTTCCCGCGGACCGGGATGCTGGCGGAAGAAATCAAGACGGCACTCTTTTCTTCGTTGGTGGCGGGGCGGATCTGGCCGCGTTCGGGGACGAAGACGATGGCCTCGTCCTCCTGTTCGGGGGCGTTGACGAAGGAACGGAAGCGGCGGAGCCGTTCGGGGTCCTTGAGGGTCGCGGCCCACTCGTCCTCGTAGGACTCGACGTGCTTGGCCATAGCGGCCTCGAGCTCGTCGGCAATGCCGAGCGAGTCCTCGACTACCACCTGGCGCACGTGCTCAAGGCCGCCGTCGAGTTCCGTCTGCCAGTGGGCGGTGCGCTGGAGGCGGTCGGCGGTACGGATGTAGTACATGAAGTAGCGGTCGATGTACTTCACCAGGGTCTCGTCGTCCAAGCCGCCGGCGAGGAGCTGGGCGTGGGCGGGGTTCGCGCCGCCGTTGCCGCCGACGTACAGGTTCCAGCCTTCCGAAGTGGCGATCACGCCGACGTCCTTGCCGCGGGCTTCTGCGCATTCGCGGGCGCAGCCGGACACGCCCATTTTGAGTTTGTGCGGGCTGCGCAGGCCGCGGTAGCGCAGTTCCAAGTTGATGGCCATGGAAACAGAGTCGAGCACACCGAAGCGGCACCAGGTGGATCCCACGCAGGATTTCACGGTGCGCAGGCTCTTGCCGTACGCCTGACCGGACTCCATGCCTGCGTCAATGAGCTCGCCCCAGATGTCCGGGAGTTGTTCGAGGCGGGCGCCGAACATGTCGATGCGCTGCCCGCCGGTGATCTTCGTATACAGGCCGTACTTCTTGGCGATCGTGCCGATGACCACGAGCTTGTCGGGCGTAATCTCCCCGCCCGGGATGCGGGGGACCACGGAGTAGGTGCCGTCCTTTTGCATATTGGCCAGGGCGCGGTCGTTGGTGTCCTGCAGGGTGCCGCGGCCGGCGTCGAGCACGTACGCGGAATGCTGCGACGCGAGGATCGAGGCGATGGTGGGTTTGCAGATATCGCAGCCCGCGCCGGTGCCGTATTTGCCCAGGATGTCCTCGAAGGAGGTCAGTTCCAGCACACGGATCGCGTCGAAAAGCTCCTGGCGGGAGAGCTCGAAGTGCTCGCACAGGGCCTTGGAGACCTCGATGCCGGACTTCTTCAGTTCCCCTTCGAGGAGCTTCTTGATCATCGGCACGCAGGAGCCGCACTGCGTTCCGGCCCGGGTGCAGGCCTTGAGGCCTGGAACGTCCTGGACCGGCTCCTTGCCTTCGCACGTCCCGCACGCGTTGACGGCGGCCCGGATAGACCCGGCGGCCACGTTGTTGCAGGAGCACAGGATCGCGTCATCCGGCAGTTCGGTCTCGGGGGCGTCCCCGCCGCCGGCAGCGGTGAGGTAGGCGCCGGGTTCGGCGGGCAGTTCCCGGCCGAGCAGGGGGCGCAGGCTCATGTACGGTGTGGCGTCGCCGACGAAGATCCCGCCGAGCAGGGTCTTGGCGTCGTCGGTGGTGACGATCTTCTGGTAGACGCCCCGGGCCGGATCCGCGTAAACGATTTCCAGGGAATGCTCGGTCTTGGCGAAGGCGTCGCCGAAGCTGGCCACATCCACGCCGGAAAGCTTGAGCTTGGTGGCCGTGTCGAAACCGGGGAAGGTCGCTTGCCCGCCGTGCAGGCGGTCGGCGACGATCTCGGCCATCGTGTTCGCCGGAGCCACGAGCCCCAGGCACATCCCGCCGAAGTTCGCCACCTCACCGATCGCGAAGATGCCGGGGATCTCGGTCTCGCAACCGTCGGAAATGACAACGCCACCGCGCTGGCCAAGCGTGAAGACCTGTTCCTCGCCCTCCGCTGCGCGAAAGAGCTCATCGCGCGGCCTGACCCCGATCGCGACGATCACGATGTCGGCGTCGATGATGCGGCCGTCAGCCATGAGGACACCGGTGACCTGGCCGTCGTCGTCGGACAATACTTCCGAGGGGAACACGCCGCCGTGGATTTCGAAGCCCTTGTCCTTGATGAGGCGGCCCATTGCCTGGCCAGCGCCTTCGTCGAGCTGGGTGGCCATCAGCCATGGCGCGCCGTCGATGACGATCGGGGTGGCGCCCAGCCGCTCAGTCCCGGCGGCTGATTCGAGGCCGAGGAGCCCGCCGCCGATAGTGACGGCGTTGATCTTGCGCCCCAGTTTCTCGGTAAGTTCGGTGATCGCCTTGTTGATGGCCCACACGTCTTCGAGCGTGCGGTAGACATGTGTGTGCTCGGCGCCCGGGATGGGCAGGCGGGCGGCATTCGAACCCGTTGCGACCACGAGGGCGTCGTATTCGTAGCTGTTGCCGGCCGCGGTTTCCACGGACTTGGCTTCGGGATTGATCTTGACGACCCGCTCGCCCGTGCGCAGCTCCAGCGCATCGTGCTCCCACATCGACGCATGCCCGAGGGTGAGGTCGTAGTCCACCTCGATGAGTGCCTTGCTCAGCGTGACCCGGTCATAGGGAAGATGCGCTTCCTCGGTCAGGACCGTGACGTGCCAGCCCTCGAGACCGCGGGTATGCATGGCATCGGCAAAACGGTGGGCCGCAGGGCCCCCGCCCGCGACAACAATGCGGCGCGGGTTCTCTGAAGGGGAAGTATGTCCGGTCACTGGCGGCCTTTCGCATGTGCCGCAGAACCGTCATCCGCGACTTGTCACTTCAGACTAAAGACACGCAGTTTCGCGTCAGTTTCCCCTTTGTTTCGGGGGCTTAACTTCGGCATCACGGTGAGGATTGCGGCGATGTGAGGTCTCCTTTACGAGCAGGACACATTGATTGCATTCCGGCGAAACATGGCGGGCCTACCGTGAAGTTGTGGCCGCAAACGGCCCGTGCCGGATGGCGGAATTGGATCCGCCGGACCGGCAGGCTAAGCGATAGGGGCTGAAATGACCGTAATTCTGGATCGGGAAAACCAAGAACAGCTGAGTGCACCGACCGCGTCCGGTTGGCACCGAGTCTGCGCCATCGACGAGCTCGAACCGGCCTGGGGCGAAGCTGCCTTGGTCGGAGGCAAGCAAGTAGCGCTGTTCCGCACCACGCCGGACGAGGTCTTGGCGGTGTCCCAACAGGACCCGGCAACTCTCTCCAACGTCATGGCGCGGGGAATCGTCGGTTCCCGGGGCAGCCGTCCCACGATCGCCTCGCCGCTTCACAAAGAGGTCTACGACCTTGAAACGGGCGAATGCTTCACTAACCCCGAACTGCGGCTCGCAAGCTACGCCACCCGCCTCGTGGACGGATACGTCGAAGTAGCCGTCTAGGCCGTAGCCGGGGCGCCCCGGCGTCGCTGCCCCGTCTGACGGCGGGCTCAAGTTCCTACTCGACGTGCAGCGCCGATTCGGCGACCGCAGCTACTGAACAGGCTAGCGTCGTCGAAAAAGCAGCAGATACCCACAAGAAGCGATTCTGTGGGCATCTGCTGCCAGTTCGCGCCTCAAGACGCGCCACGCGGAAGGTAAGGGATTTGAACCCTTGGTGCGGGGTTACCGCACACTGGTTTTCAAGACCAGCTCCTTAGGCCGCTCGGACAACCTTCCCTGCCTAGTAGTGTTTCATAGGGAGTTGGCTGCGCCAAAAACCTGCCGCCGCGATTAACGCGGTTAAGGTGTCTGAAAAGGCCAACTGCACTGAGCGAGGGATCGGGAGCACTCTATGAAAGCCGTCTACATCTCCGAACCGGGCGGGCCCGAGGTTCTGGAAATCCGTGACGTCCCCGCTCCGGTTCCCGGACCCGGCGAGGTTCTCATCGACGTCGTCGCCGCCGGTCTCAACAGGGCGGATGTTCAGCAGCGCCGCGGGTTCTACCCGCCACCACCGGGTGCATCCGAAATTCCGGGCCTTGAGGTCTCCGGCAGGATTGCGGCGTTCGGACCGGAGGTGAGCAAGCCGTTTTCCGTGGGCGACAAGGTAGTTGCCCTGCTTTCGGGTGGCGGCTACGCGCAACAGGTTGCCGTCCCGGCGGAGCAGGTTTTGCGATTGCCCGACGGCGTGGACCTGGTCACCGCGGCGTCATTGCCTGAGGTAGCCGCCACGGTGTACTCGAACCTCATCATGACTGCACAGCTGCACGCGGGTGAGACGGTATTGATCCATGGCGCCACTGGCGGCATCGGCACCATGGCTATCCAACTCGCCAAAGCGTACGGTGCCACGGTCGCGACGACGGCAGGAACGGCCGAAAAGGTCGGAACCGCGAAAGCCTTCCTCGGAGCCGACATCGCCATCAATTACACGGAAGAAGATTTCGCCGAAAGCCTCAAGGCACAAAACGGCGGCAAAGGCGCGGACGTGATTCTCGACGTCGTGGGTGCCAAATACCTGCAGCAAAACGTGGAAGCACTCGCGGACTACGGCCGGCTGGTGGTCATCGGACTGCAAGGCGGCGTGAAGGGCGAACTCAACCTCGGCCAGTTGGTCAGCAAACGCGCGGCGATCATCGGCACAGCGCTGCGTCCGCGTCCGGTCGCTGAGAAGGGCGTCATCATGAACGCAGTCCGCGAGTCGGTTTGGCCGATGCTGGCCGACGGCCGAATCAAGCCGTTCGTGGCCAAGTCGTTCCCCTTGGAGCAGGTCCGCGAAGCCCACGCGTACTTCGATTCCGGCGAACACATGGGCAAAGTCCTGCTACTGCTCTAGCGGCGCCCGCCAAACCGGCAGTACGAAGGAGAGCGATGTCCATCCGGTACAGCATCCTGGCATTGCTTCAGGAGCAGCCACGCTACGGCTACCAATTGCGGGCGGCGTTCGAGGAACGCACAGGAGCCGTCTGGCCGCTGAACATCGGGCAGGTGTACACCACCCTGAACCGGCTGGAGCGCGACGCTTTGGTCCGCAAAGAGGGCGACGACGGCCGCGGCCACGTGCTTTTCAGCATCACCGACGCCGGGGCTGAAGAGATCCGCCGATGGTTCTCAACCGCAGTGGATCGTGGAGCGCCGCCGAGGAACGAATTGGCCATCAAGCTGGCGCTGGCCGTCACGACGGCGGGCACCGACGTCCCCGCGCTCATCCAGGCCCAACGTGAGATTTCCCTGCGCGAACTGCAGGACTATACCCAGGACCGCAAGGACGTGGCCGCCAACCAACGAGTGACGGACACGGCCAGGCTGCTCGTCCTGGACTCCCTGATCTTCCATGCCGAGGCGGAGGCCCGTTGGCTTGATCTCTGCGAAGCCAGGCTGGTGCAGCAGGCCAATGGCGCCAGCAACGGCATGATCGGAACCGTCCGTGGTAACGGGACAACCACCGCATAGACTGCTCCGCCGGGGAGGTGCTGACATCGAAACCTTGACGAATGCCGACGTTCGGATCCGGCTGATTGGCCCGGACGACGCCGACGCGCTGATCCGCCTGGCGGAGACGGATAACTTGTTCGACGAGGATCCTTCAGTCGCGCCGTCGGGCGCATTGACGTACGACGCCGCCCGCTCCTTTTTGGGCGACCCGACCGTTCTGTTTTGGCTGGCTGAGCTCGGTGGCGGGATCGTGGGGTTCCTCCACTGCTGCATTCAGCGCCGTCGCAATGCCGGACCTTGGGCCGAGCTGCTCCTCATGGAAATGGGAACTCATATCGAGTGGCGCCGCCGCGGTGTCGGCCGGTCCCTCTTGGCTGTCATGGAGGAATGGATGCGGGAACACGGAATGGAAGAGGTCTGGGTCCCCGCCAACCTCTATGCCACGGGATTCTACGAAAAATGTGGTTTCGCTAAGGACGAAGGCGAAATACTCGTCAAGGCACTGGGCTGAGTTGCGGCCCATGAGAGTATGAACGCATGAGCGATCAGGACGACACTCAACCCAGTGGCGAGAGTTTTGACGACATCCCGGTGGAGGGCACAACCTTGGACGCTGGCACGGCACAGAGCACATCGGAAGCGGGTCCCAAGGCCAATGGGAAGCCTGGCGCCAAGAAGGGCACCACCCTGCAGGACCTCGTCGACGAGCCCGCCAAGGTCATGCGGATCGGCACCATGATCCGCCAGCTCCTCGAAGAAGTGAAGAGCGCTCCCTTGGACGAGGCAGCGCGCGGACGCCTTGCCGAAATCCACGAACGCTCCATCAAAGAGTTGGAAGAGGGCCTCGCCCCGGAACTCGTGGAAGAGCTGGAACGCATCAGCCTCCCGTTCCCTGAAAACGCAACTCCCTCCGACGCTGAGCTCCGGATCGCGCAGGCGCAGCTTGTCGGTTGGCTCGAGGGCTTGTTCCATGGAATCCAGACCGCCATTGCAGCCCAGCAAGCAGCCCGGGAGCACGCTGTTGCCCAGTTGCAGCTTCGCCAGCTCCCGCCCGGAACCATGATCGCCCCGGGAGTCGTTATTGGCGAGAACGGTGAGCCTCAGCGTGCCCACCTTCCCGGCAAGGAAGCCGAACCCGGCAAACCTGCCCGAGTTGAAGATCCGGACCGCCACCCGGGCCAGTACCTCTGAGCACCGGGTTGGGATTCTTTGGGGCCGTCCGGCAAGGGCGGAAGGATGACGCTGAACTTGGCAAAGGATTGTGGCGGCGTGCCCACGACCGTTTTCACCGCGGCCTTGATCGGTATCACCAAGTGCTGGAAGGCGTCGAAGACGAGCAGCTCTACGGTGAACTCGTAGTCATTGCCAACGAGCTGGCGGACTTGTCGTCCAGGGTTCGTGCGGTCTGCGTGGAGGCGCAGCTCCGTTCGCCCAGTGATGGGCTGGATATTCCCGGATCGCTCGCAGGTGTCCATCGTGCGCTGTCCAAAGCGGGGAACTCTCTTGCCACAACGGCGGAGGCGGCCGCGATGCTGCGACTCGCCGTCGGGCCCGTTCCTGTGGGAGCGGTTTCGGTGCGACGACGAGCCGAAGCCGTTTACGAACATGTGGAGGAAGCCGAACGGCTACTGAGGGCTATAGCCGGCGCGTAAGCGTTCGTGGGAGTTAGGTGCAGACGCGTCTATTCCCACATAACAACTATTAAGCGCCTAGCTTAGAGGCGCCGGAATCCGTAGCCGCTGCGTGTGCGCGCTGGCAGGATGGAAGCCATGACTTCGTCACCGAACCTTACTTTTAACGACGGCAACTCCATTCCCCAGCTCGGCTACGGGGTGTGGCAGGTTGAGGACGATGTAGCCGAAAAGGTGGTGCGTCAGGCCTTCGACGCCGGCTACCGCCACATCGATACCGCCAAGATCTACGGCAACGAGGCGGGCGTCGGACGCGCCATCGCATCTTCCGGCCTCAAGCCCGAGGAAATCTTCATCACCACCAAGCTGTGGAACGCGGACCAGGGCTACGAGTCCACGCTCGCGGCTTTCGAAGAGTCCATGAACCGCCTCGGCCTGGAAACCCTCGACCTGTACCTGATCCACTGGATGCAGCCCAAGCAGGACAAGTTCGTGGATACCTGGAAGGCTCTCATCGAGCTCCAGAAGCGCGGACGCATCAAGTCCATCGGCGTCTCCAACTTCAGCAAGGAAGGCCTGCAGCGCCTGATCGAGGAGACCGGCGTTGTTCCGGCCATCCACCAGATCGAACTGCACCCGTTCTTCAACCAGGCCGAACTCCGTGAGTTCGCTACGGCACGGGGCATTTTGACGCAGGCCTGGTCGCCACTGGGCCAGGGCGGCGAGCTCCTTGAGAACGCCACTATCGCCCAGATTGCTGCCAAGCACGGTGCCACCCCGGCGCAGGTGGTTATCGCCTGGCATCTGGCGATCGGCAACGTCGTGATCCCCAAGTCCGTGACCGAGTCCCGGATCCAGGAGAACTTCGCAGCGCTTGGCGTCACCTTGGAGGAGGCCGACATCGAAGCCATCAACGGCCTGGACCGAGGCGCCGAAGGCCGCATCGGACCGGACCCGGCAGTCTCGGACTTCGCATAGTTTCTTAACTGCTGCAGTTTCACAACTCGCGGAATTTCTCAACGGGAAGACCTCGCACCAAAACAGGTGCGGGGCCTTCTTGCGTGTATCGGGCAGGATCTCGCAACGCGGGGTCACTTACGGCCCATTCAGCGGCACCAAATGGGCCGTAAGTGACCCCGCGTTGCCCAGAGGGGAGCGCTGAGGGTTCATTGATGTAGTCCGGAACGTGGGATGTCTGTTCGGGACGGGGGATAAACTCTGACGATGGGGGATTCGAGGGACAACGAAGGCATCTTCGGGGAGGTCACCGGCGGCTCGGCATCTGGGCCACGGAAAGTGCCGGAACGTATTCCGCTGTGGAAGCTCGAAGAAATGCTGGGAGAGCATACGCCGACCCCGACTGCCTGGCGTGAAGCAGCTGATCCTACCCCGCGACCTAAAAAACTGCGGCGGGTTGCTAGAGCTGTTTCGATCGTCGCCGGGATTGTTGTGCTTCTGGCCGGGCTCTATTTCGTAGGCCCCTTTGTGCCCGGGCTGAACGGACTTGGTGGACTACCCGGCGCTGCCAATCCGGGTGCGATGGGACCGTTGGCACCAGGTGGCCCTGCATCCGGCGCGGCGGCACTCCGGGCAAAGGATCATCCACCAGCGGGTGTCGGGGAAAACCCGGGCCCGCTCGGGCGGCCCGCAACCCTGACCGTGACCAGCAAGTCGTACGCTTTCCTACAGAAGCGCGAGGACGGCAGCCCGGTCACCTATGATCCCTGCCGGGCGATCCATTACGTCACCCGCCCCGACAACTCACCCGCCGTCGGCCCTGAGCTCATCCAGGAAGCTATCACTGAGATCTCCCACGCAACTGGATTGACCTTCGTCAACGATGGCGACACCACAGAGGTGCCATCCGCGGACCATCGGTCATATCAGAAGGATCGTTACGGGGACCGTTGGGCCCCTGTGCTCATCGCGTGGGAGACCCACGCCGAACAACCGAAATTCACGAATCCTGCCCAAGGGGAGACTGTCACGGGTCTGGGAGGCAGCGAAGCTGTCAGCTTCGGGAATACCGGCTTCACCTACGTCAGCGGGCAGGTGGAACTGAACGGGCCTGCGCTTCAACGGATGTCCGCGGAAATAGGCACCGACCAGGTGAGGGCCGTGATCGAACACGAGCTCGGTCACCTGGTTGGCCTGGACCATGTCAATGACCCGAGCCAGATCATGAATCCCTCCGAGACCCCAGGCGTGGTGTCGTTCGGCGCCGGCGACCTCACCGGGCTCTCCCTCCTTGGTCAAGGAAAGTGCCAGCCCACCTTGTAGGGGAGCGGGACAGGAGGAGCTTGTTACTCGGCGGCTTCGCCGGTCGGTTGCTCGCCGGCAAGTTCGACTAATCGAGGCGCGACTTCCGGAACTGCATGAGCCGAGTCCACCGAGGGTGGCGGGCTGTCGGGCTTGCGGGCCATGTCCGGCTCCAGATCCGATCGCAACCAAACCCGGAGGGAACCGTACCGGTACAGCAGGCTCCCTGGATCAGGAGACTGGGCCTGAACGGTTGTGTTTCGTCGCCACGCTATCTCACTGATCGGCGGCCCATCCGGGTCCGGATTCGCCAAGGTCAGGCCAGCGGCCCCTGCGATCTCCCGGGCTTTGAGGAAGCGTTCCCCCACAACATCCGGGACGAGGACGAAGTCCGCGGCCCGCCGGTCGTCGTCGAGCGTGTCAGACATGGCATCTAACCTCCTGCCGGTATTGTCCGCCTCGTCCAACATCCAGGCAACATCGCCGATGAGGCTTCCCTGTCAGCGGGTCCCGGACCCGATTGCCATCTTGCGCCGATGGCCATGTCCTCGCCACTAATAGTCTGGGCATCATCGGGCATGTCGGATTCCAGAGAAGGATGATCGTCGTCGACCGAGGCCGCGCATGCTCTATCCGGCGATGAGCTCCTTGACCGGCCCCTCGTGCAGGGCAAGGTAAACATCGTCGCGGATGTGGTTGGCCTGTGGATCTGTCATGGTTCGGGTGAGGGGACGAAGCACCAGACGTATCAGGGCGTTGGCCTGTCCGTTGCGAATGCGGAGCCGCGCCCGCGCTGACGCGGGAAGCTCTTCATAGGAAGTCAGAGCCAGGAGTTCGACGCTTTCCAGGTCTTCGGCTTGCTTGCCCAAGGCTGTCCGCACTCGGTCTCGGAGCAATTCGGCATCCAAATCCGCGGGAATGACGATAGAAATGTCTCTGCAGATTGAGGGCATCTGCGAGACCGGTTTCCATTGGGACAGGTCAAGCATCTGCTGTTCGATTCTCTTGTCGGTCGACCTGAGCAATCTGATGTCCGGGATGCCTTTGCGGAGCATCAGGGCCCGGTCCAAGCCCATCCCCAGAGCCAGTCCCGACCACTTTGCGGGATCCAGGCCAGCCTCGGAGAACAGATGTGGGGCCATGAGTCCGCACTCCGCGAGTTCGAGCCATTCCCCGTCTATGAATACATCGAGCTGCAAGCCCTTCCTGGTGTAGGGGTGAACTGCCGGAACTGCTCGCCACTGCGCCCCCGGAATGACCGCTTGTACGAGGGAGGCGATCATTTCCTGCAAGTCACCGGCGTCGAGGGCTTCCCGGGAGCTGACGCGCCACAAGTCGACCTGGTGTGGAGTACCGACGTGGGTGCGATCGATGGAATCGCGCCGGTAGACAAGACCGGGGATGGCCCAGAGCTCGTCGATGGATTCGTCTGGATCCAGTGCCCGCAGCAGAGAGGGGATGGAAGCCGAGGTATGGCTGCGGAGCATCACCGTCGGACTGACGTAGCGGGAGTATCTTTGATCCCGAGTGACATCCGATTCGTTGAATCCCAGGCGGTCGTAGTTGTCCGCCACGCTCACCAGCGGGCTGTGCCGAACGATCCGTTCTGGCACACCCCATTTGCTGCCGAACGCGTCGATTGCTCCTTGCAAGAGTGTCTGCATTGCATGAGGCCCGCCGTCCGGATTTGAGAGATCCCGGATGGTCAAAGCGTTGTTGAGTTCGGGGGGACTGAGATAAGCGGGCATTGCGGGTCCTTATGATCGGATTTGAGCGGCGGGTTCCACCCCCGACTCAAATCCGGCGCCAGGACCTAGGCGCGCGCCTCAGAGCCCTCGCGACCGGAACCCGGTCGGGGGCAAGTAAATCGACGCATGCAGAGCAGGGGGTGACTATACCCCAGCTGCTGACCCTGATCGTCGGAGTCAGCGGTTTGCGCCGCTACAAACCGAGGTCTTTGAGCGCGGTGACCCAGTTGTGGGCGATCGCATTCTGGGCAGCTGACAGGGTGACCCTGTGAGTGCAGACGGCCTTGTGCAGGGTGTTCTCCACCGCGTCTTTCGGGTTCGTGGTGCCCGTGGCGCTCGCCTTGTTCGGCTCAGGCCACAGATTCGACACGGAGTTAGTGCCGCCGAGCTCAAGACTGATGAGATGGTCGTATTCCGTGGTCTTCACAGCGGTCTGGCCGTATTCGCGCAGGCTCTCGGCCTTCACCTTGTCGGTATTCGAAGCGGGCGGGCGCACCGTGGCCGTATAGCCGCTCATGCAAATCGTCGAGTCGATGTTCTCCTGGGTAACCGCTGGATCTGCGGCCCCCGGAGTGCAGGCCGGGTCCGGCAGGTACGCGCCGCTGGCGGCGTCGACCACTTTGGCGGAGCACTGTCCTGCGGCAAGCTGCTCGTCGGTAGCGACGACGCCGGGGGAGTGGATGGACTTCACGGCTGCAGCCGCCGCACCACCGGGAACGGCTGCAACGGCCTGAGGAACTGCCGGTGACGCGGCCTTGGTCATCGCTTCGGCGGGGTGGGTTCCCTGCTGACATCCGGCGAGGGTCAATGCGGCAAAAAGGAATGCGGTGGGCAGGGCGAGGCGATTACGGAAGTTCATGACCCTCAGGTGTTCGGGAGCTCGGAAGTCTGTCCCACAGAACGAGGAAAGACGAGTGGAAGCCGGTAGCTCCCGCCCATCTTTTCTATCCTGTTGCCTGAACTTCGCAGCGCCCGGCGCGCCGGGCAGCCTACCGTTGCGAGCCAAGGCACTCGTGCCCGGGTCGTGAAAGCAGCCGTGAACCAAAAAAGGAAGCCCCGCTCATTCCTATGGAATGGCGGGGCTTTTCGAGCTTCCTATCAGAATCGAACTGATGACCTTTTCATTACGAGTGAAACGCTCTACCGACTGAGCTAAGGAAGCACCGCGTTATCGTCCGGGTACCGGCTGAATCACGCAAGATACAACTGTAATAGAGTCACCTCGTCCGGGTCAAAACGGCCCGGGCGGAGCTCCCGCGGCCCCGTTGTTGCGGAATTCACCCGCTCGTCGCGCCGGGTTCAGGCCGTCGTCGCGGACCGGGGGCAAGCTGGGCGGACTAACGTGGCCGGACGATTTCGGTCATCAACCAGCGAAGGGGCGCCATGAGCATGGACAGCAGCAAGAGGATCAACGCGGACGACGCCGGGGCACATCGTGCGCAGCGGCTCCGGCTTGCTGTCTTGGACATGGTGGGCACCACGATTACCGACGATGGCCGTACCGAGCGTGCGATGTCCTTCGCCCTGCAGGAGACCGGCGTCGAGCCTGGTTCGCCCCGCTTCGAAAGCATGCTCGGCTACGCCCGGGACACCATGGGCTTTTCGAAGTTGACGGTTTTCAGCCAACTTTTTGAAGAAGCCCAACGCGCCGAGAGCGCCAATAAGGCCTTTGAACGGGCCTACGACGATCTGATTGCCGACGGCGGCGTCCGGGCTATTCCAGGCGCCGAGGAGACCATCGACTGGATGCGGGACTCCGGCGTGAAAGTTTGCCTGGCTACGGGCTTTGGCCGGCACACCCAGAACATCGTGCTTGAGTCCTTGGGTTGGATGGGGAAGGCCGATCTCAGCCTGTGCCCCGCCGACGCCGGCCGCGGGCGCCCTTACCCGGACATGATTCTCACGGCTGTGTTGGCCCTCGACCTGGATGATGTCCGCGAGGTCGTCGTGGTGGGGGACACGAGCTCGGATATGTTGTCCGGCCTTCGCTCCGGCGCCTCCGCCGTGGTGGGCGTGCTCACTGGCTTCCATTCCGAGGCGGCTTTGCGCGCGGCCGGCGCCACCGCCGTCGTGCCCTCAGTCAAGGACCTTCCCGCACTGCTTGAGCCCCGCGCCGCAAGGCTCTGACGCAGGGTCCTCAACGAGCTACCACTTTTGGTCTGGTGTCCGCTACGCGGGAGCCGTCATTCCGCCACCTACGCTGCTGGGGCCCGCGCAAAAGTGCAGGCCGCCATCCGGCCCACCATTCCGGGCTACGCCTCAACAAATGACCACCGTTGCGGGCGAACCGCCCACAACGGAACCGCCAAGCTCAGCACATAGTCCCGTCTGAGGGCACCCTTCCGTCCACGAAGTAGTTGTCGACGGCGTCGGACACGCATTGGTTGGAGCGGCCGTAGGCGGTGTGGCCTTCGCCCCTCCACGTCACAAGGGAAGCGTTGCCGAGTTGTTTCCGCAATGAACCAGCCCAGGCGACTGGCGTCGCGGGGTCCCCGGTGGTGCCAACAACCACGACCGGCGCCGCGCCCGTGTACTTGACGGGGGCCGGAGTGTGCACCGGCTTGTAGGGCCAGTCCTTGCAGTTGATGCCGCCGTAGGCGAAGTAGTAGCCGAAGGTGGGGGAGAGCTGCTTCAACCGGGCTTCTTCGGAACGCATCCCGGCCGTGTCCGTGACCATGGGGTAGTCAAGGCAGTTGATGGCGTTGAACGCGAACTGGGTGTTCGAAGTATAGGTGCCGTTCGGGTCCCGGTCTGCGCCGAAGTCGGCAATCCGAAGCATGAGCGACACGTCGCCCTTGAACGCGGCCACCAGGGCCTGGGTCAGGACAGGCCACGATTCGTTGTCGTAGAGCGGGGTGAAAATACCGCTGACAAACGTCGCCCCGGTGACCAGCCGGCCGTCCTTGGCGCGCTTGGGATTCTGCTCGACGTCGGCAATGAGGTCCTGGATCTGCTGCACGCCGCTATCGACGCTGCCGGTCATAGGGCACCCGGACTTGGCCTGGCAATCCGCCACATAGGTGCGGAGCTCCTTTTCGAACGCCTCTGCCTGCCCCGCAGTGAGGTCCTCGTTGTTGAGGGCCGGATCAACTGCGCCATCCAAAACGAGCTTGCCGACGTTGTTCGGGAACAGGGACGCATAGGTGGCGCCGAGGGAGGTTCCGTAGGAGAAACCCAGGTAGTTGAGCTTTGCGTCATTCAGCACTGCGCGGAGGATGTCCATGTCCTTGGCGGAGCTGGCGGTGTCGATATGTGCCAGGGCGGGGCCGGATTTTTCCACGCACTTGGCATTGATGGCCTTGGTGTCGGCCAACGCCGCGGCGATGCCCTGGTCAGTTTCGTAGTTGTAGACCTTCTCGCGGGAAGCGTCCCGCTCGGCATCGCTGAGGCACGTCACCGGCGCCGATCGCTTGACGCCGCGGGGATCGAAGCCAACCAGGTCGAAACTGGACCTCAGCTTGCTGGTGAAGTGCGTCTTCCCGGCATCCCTGACGAAGTCATAGCCCGAAGCGCCGGGGCCACCGGGATTTACCAGCAGCGAGCCTTTCTTTGTGCCCTGGCCCTGGAGCCGAATGGCCGCGATGGAGATGCTGTCACCATCGGGTTTGGCATAGTCCACCGGTACTTTGATGTTGGCGCACTGGAATCCCTGCTCGCAGGATGTCCAGTCCACTTTTTGGGAGTAGAAACTCTCCAGTCCTGCCGGAGCCGCGGCGGCGATGGACGCGTCCGGGGTGCTGACGCTGCCGCTGCCGGTCCCATTGCTGGCGCCGTCGTTGGGCACCGGTACGGAGAACACGCAACCGCTCAGCAGCAGGCTGGCGGAGACCGTGGCAGCGACTGCCGCTGCCGCCCGCCGCAGTGATGGGAACCGTGTCCTGGATCTGGACCCGGCGGGCCGGCGTCGTGCGGGGGTCATGCGTTTCTCCTCAGGCTGGGGAAGCGTGCTGTACTTCTAAACTATCCGGCTATTGCTGAATCAGGCTGCTCGCCATGGACTCGACCGCCAACAGCGGTGCCACGTTGGTCGTGGTGATCCGTACGCGCGCCTTGTTGATGGCATCCATGCGCGCCAAGGTGATCTCAGGCGTGGAGCCTGCCGCGTAGGCCTCCAATTCACTCCTGAGTTCAACGTTGACCAACTCCACGGCGTTCCCCAACTGGATGACCAGAACGTCCCGGTAGAAGGAGAGCAGATCGGTCAGCGTGCGGTCGAGGGAATCTGTGATGGAGCGTTTGGCCCGCCGTTTCTGGTCGTCCTCAAGCTGCTTCACCTGGCTTCGCATCGACGGCGGCAATGTGCCCGACTCCGGAGCGCCCAGGCTCGCGAGCAGGGCAACCTTCTCGGCGGCGTCGCGTTCGTCGTTGGAGCTGTTGGCCTCATCGGTCGCGATCTTGACCAGCTTTTCGGCCATCATCACGGCAGCGGTGACGCCGCGCAGGCCCAGTGGGAAGCGGACAGTCTCCATCCGGCGCTCCCTGGCCTCCGGATCGCGGGCCAGCCGACGCGCAATGCCGATGTGGCTTTGGGCAGCGCGGGCGGCCCGGTCCGCAATGGCGGGGTCGACGCCGTCGCGCCTTACCAACAGGGCGGCGACGTCGGCAGCTGGCGGAATCCGGAGGCTCACCGGGCGGCAACGCGAGCGGATGGTGACCAGCACATCCGCGGGCGACGGCGCGCACAGCATCCATATCGTCCGGGGCGTGGGTTCCTCGATGGCCTTGAGGAGTACGTTGGTGGTGCGCTCGGCCATCCGGTCCGCGTCCTCCACCACAATGATGCGCCAACGGCCCGACGCCGGCCGGTCGCCGGCCTTGGACACCAGCTGGCGGGCTTCTTCGATGGTGATGGTGACCTTCTCCGTGCGGACAAAGGTCACGTCGGAGTGGGTCTCGCCGAGGATGGTCCGGCACGAGGCACATTCGCCGCAGCCTCGAAGGGCGACGTCGTCCTGCTCACAGTTCAACGCCGCCGCGAACGCCTTGGCCGCGTTCGAACGGCCTGAACCCGGCGGTCCCGTGAACAACCATGCGTGCGTGAGGCCTTCGCCTTGGGCCGCCGCACGCAATTGCGCGACGACGGGCGCCTGGCCCTGGAGCTCGTCCCAGACACTCATGTCCGGCTCCCGAGCAAGTCCCGCACGCGCCCGAGGATCTGGGCTGCGAGGTCCTCGATGGCGTCCTGGGCGGGCAGCACGAGGTACGTCTCCGGGCGGGCCCCGGCCAGCTCCAGGAACGCCGCACGGATCCGGGCGTGGAAATCGTCCGGTTCCGACTCGAGCCGGTCCTCGGCAACGTCTCCGGCAGTTCTGCGGTCCCGGCCATCGCCGGGGTGGACGTCGAGAAGTACCGTCAGGTCCGGCTCGAGGCCTTCGGTGGCCCATTCGTTGAGCCGCCTGACATCCACGGTCCCGAGGTCCCTGCCAGCACCCTGGTAGGCGACGGAGGAATCTATATAGCGGTCCGTGATCACCACTGAACCCTGTGCCAGGGCCGGGCGGATGACCTGGCTTGCGTGGGCGGCCCGGGATGCGGCGAACATGAGGGCCTCGGTCCGGGGATCGATAGTGCCGTGGCCGTGGTCCAGCACGAGGGAGCGCAGCTTTTCGCCGATCGGGGTGCCCCCGGGCTCTCGGGTGCGCAGCACGGAAAAGCCGAGCAACTCGAGCGCCTCAGCCAAGCGGGCGGCCTGCGTGGACTTGCCGGCCCCGTCCCCGCCCTCGAAGGCGATGAAGAGTCCTGGGCGCTGGTCCGGCATGGGGCTCTGGTCCTGCTTGAGGCGCTGCGTAGTCACGGATCTAAGCGTACAGAGGAACACTGACCGTGCCCGACGACGGCGCATGTCCGCGCGCGAGGGACGCACCCTGCCGCCTGCAGCAGTTCAGGGGTATGAGGTTCAGCCGTAACAGCTTTCCAGCGCCCGCTCCCTGCGCCGTAGGCTGGAGCAATGAGTCTTTCCCGAGAACATGCCGCAGATCTGTCCCCTGACACTGTGGTGGTAGCGGCAGGCCGTCCCGAACGAAGCCATGACCAGCCCGTCAACCCGCCGATCGTTCTGTCCTCCACGTATTTCGGCACAGGAGCACTGAGCGACGGCGACCGCGGCTACGGGCGCTATGCGAACCCCACGTGGGATCCGTTCGAAGAAGCGCTGGCCCAACTGGAGGGCGCCGAGCTCCCCGGCCTGCTTTATGCCTCGGGCCTGGCCGCAGTGAGTTCCGCGTTGTCGCTCGTGCCGGCCGGGGGAGTCCTCGTCATGCCGACGCACAGCTACGCAGGATCGCTCGTCATGGCCACCGAACTCGCGGCCAAGGGCATCCTTGAATTGCGGACCGTCGACATCGCGGACACCGACGCCGTCAAGGCACAGCTCGCCCCCGCGGAGGGAAAGCCCGCCAACATGCTGTGGATTGAAAGCCCCACCAACCCGACGCTCGGCATTGCCGACGTCCGGGCCCTGACCACCGCTGCCCGTGAGGCCGGCGCCATCGTGGTCACGGACAACACCTTCTCCACGCCGCTTGTCCAGCAGCCCCTCAGCCTGGGCTCCGACGTCGTGCTCCATTCGGTGACCAAATACCTGGCCGGCCACTCCGACGTCGTACTCGGCGCCTTGGTGACATCCAATCCGGAACTGCGCGCGGAACTCCTCCACCACCGCATCATCCACGGCGGCATCGCGGGTCCTTTCGAGGCCTGGCTCGCGCTCCGCGGACTGCGCACGCTGGCACTCCGGATCGAGCGCTCGCAAGCTTCTGCCGCAACGTTGGCCGAGCGGCTGAGCACCCACCCGCGTGTCGAATCCGTACGTTTCCCAGGACTGCCCAACGACCCCGGCCACGAACGGGCCAAGTCCCAGATGAAGGGCTTCGGTTCGATCCTGTGCATCCAACTGGCCGGGGACGGAACCCGCAGCGGTGCCGACGCAGCGGATCAACTCGTTCGTGCATTGCAGTTGTGGATCCCCGCGACGTCGCTGGGTGGGGTCGAATCCCTCATCGAACGCCGACGCCGGCACACCGCCGAGCCGCTCAGCGTGCCAGACAACCTGGTCAGGATGAGCGTAGGCATCGAGAACGTCGAAGACCTCTGGGCCGATTTAGAGCAAGCACTCAAGTCGCTTGACCGCTAGGCTTGAGGACGTGGACGGAAAAATTTTGATTTCATACATCCAGAATGGGATTTGGTTCATTCTGGGACTGGTTGCCTTCGCATTGGAGCTGTGGGCGCTGGTCGATTGCCTGCGCCACAAACCCTCGTCCTTTGAAGCCGCATCCAAGCGCACCAAGACCTTCTGGCTGGCCCTGACCGGCGTCGCCGCGGTGATCGGCGGCCTTTCCGTCCTCGGTGGCGGCGGTGGCTTTGGTATCTTTGGCATCGCCGCCGTGACCGCGGCATGCGTCTACTTGGCGGACGTCCGTCCCGCGGTGAAGGAAATCGGCAACAGCGGCCGCAACCAGGGGCCGTACGGTCCTTGGTGAGCCCCACCGGCTCCCTAAGCTCGCAAGCTCGCTCAGGGAACCCTGCCGGCGTGGGCCCAGGTTAGCTAGGCCGGAGCCACCGCTGACCAGTCGACAGTAAGTTCACCCAAGCGCCAGCGCGACGTTCCGTCCTGAAGCGGCCAACCGGCGTCGCGCATTGATTGGCACATGGCGGTCCACCGCTGCCTCCTGCCAAAGGACGCAAGCGGCGCGGCCTCCAACCAGGCCTGGTCCAGAGCATTCAGGAAAGCATGAATGCGTTCTCCGGGGATGTTGCGGTGGATGAGTGCCTTCGGGAGGCGTTCGGCCACGTCGGAGGGCAGTTCGAAACTGCCGAACCGCATGGACAAGCTCAGGCTCAACGGTCCGTTCGGATCCAACGCAACCCACGTCACCCTTCGGCCGATTTCGTCGCACGTGCCGTCGATGAACAATCCTTGCGGTGCCAACCGCGACTGCACGAGCGCCCAGATCCCGGCCACATCCGATTCCTCGTATTGCCGCAGCACGTTGAAGGCCCGCACCAACACGGGATTGCCTGGAACAGGAACCTCGAAACCGCCCACATGGAAGCTGAGCCCGGGCCTCTCCAAGGATTTCGCGATCCGGACGCGCTCGGGTTCGATCTCGATCCCGCACACGCGGACGTCCGGACGGACGGCCTGCAGCCTTTCGAAGAGTTCGACGGCGGTGGCCGGGGAAGCGCCGTAGCCGAGGTCCACTACCAAGGGGTCGACGGCGGAGCGCAGCCGCCATCCCTGCGGGCCCGCCAACCAGCGGTCCAGGCGGCGCATGCGGTTGGGATTGGTGGTGCCTCTGGTGATGTTGCCGACGGGTTTGCCGCGTCTTCCCTGCACCCGCTCCGCTTTTTGCACCACCGTCCAACTTTATCCTCCAACGCGGGGTCACTTACGGCCCATCCGAGGCGCAAACACCGGCGCTAAGTGACCCCGCGTTGCGGAGGGCGTAACGCCCGGCAGCGGCAGGGCCTGATCGCTTAGGATGAAAACCATGACTTACAAGCTGATTCTGCTGCGCCACGGCCACAGCGACTGGAACGCCAAGAACCTGTTCACCGGCTGGGTGGACGTCGACCTGAACGACCAAGGCCGCGAGGAAGCAGCGCGCGGTGGAGAGCTACTGGTCGAGAACAACGTTCTCCCGGACATCCTGTACACGTCCCTCCTCAAGCGGGCCATCAACACCGCGAACATCTCCCTGGACAAGGCTGACCGCGGCTGGATCCCGGTGAAGCGTGACTGGCGCCTCAACGAGCGCCACTACGGTGCGCTGCAGGGCAAGGACAAGGCCCAGACGCTCGCCGAATTCGGTGAAGCGCAGTTCATGGAATGGCGCCGCAGCTACGACACCCCGCCGCCTGCCCTTTCCGATGACAGCGAGTTCTCCCAGGTGAACGACGTGCGCTACGCAGGCCTCGGCGACGCCCTGCCTCGCACCGAGTGCCTCAAGGACGTCCTCGTGCGTCTCCTGCCGTATTGGGAGTCCGACATCAAGGAAGACCTCAAAGCAGGCAAGACGGTCCTGGTCACGGCCCACGGCAACTCCCTGCGCGCCCTCGTCAAGCACCTCGACGGCATCAGCGACGAAGACATAACCGGCCTGAACATCCCCACGGGCATCCCGCTGGTCTACGACCTGGACGAGAACTTGGGGGCGGCCCAACCACCAATGGTGGGCCGGCCGCCGTCGTTGTTTATTAAGCCCGGCTAGAAGCCTTCTGGCTGCCATTCACCGGTGACCAGGTAGGTCACTTTGCGGGCAACGGAGACGCCGTGGTCCGCGAAACGCTCGAAGTATCGGCTGGCAAGCGCCACATCCACCGTGGTGGCCGCAGTCTCGGCCCAGGCGGGATCTGCGATTGCCCTGAAGACGCTCAAGTGCAGATCGTCCACCCGGATGTTGAGCTTGAGGATGTCCCGGGCGACTTCCAAGTCACGCGACTCCAAGAGCAGGGTGACCTTCTGGATGATTTCGAGGTCGAGGCGCGCCATGTCCTTGAACGTTGCTGTCAGCTGCTCCGGGATGACCGTGGCCGGGTAGCGCAAACGGGCCAGTTGGGCCACGTGCCGGGCGAGGTCACCCATGCGCTCCAGGGATGCGCTCATCCGCAGGGAGCCGACAATCATCCGGAGATCGCTTGCCACGGGGCCCTGGAGGGCCAGGATGTCGATGGCCCGTTCGTCGAGTCCGTTCTGCAGGAAATCGATGCGGGCATCGGCAGCAATGACATCCTGGGCAAGATCAACGTCGGCACCTTCGAAAGCGGTGGTCGCGTTCTGGATCGCCTCTGTGACCAGTTTTGAGATCTCGATGAGGTCCTCACCGACCTGGATGAGCTCCTCCTGAAAAACCTTGCGCACGGTGGCGTCCTCTCCTTGGAAATCTCCTCCGCACCCCTCTGACGGCGCGGAAAATCATCACAGCTAACTACGGTCCAACTAGTAAGGGTGGCAGTGGTCAATGAACGATTGCGCACCTTTAGGTGAACGTTAGCTGAACCGGGGCCGTTTGGTGACCGTTCCATATTTTGCAGTGTTTTGAGCGCATAAGCTAGATCCGTGGATCCAGTGCTCATCGGTGTCATCGCAGGTCTAGTCGGCCTGTCGTGCGGCGTCTTTGGCGTGCTCGCGTTCAGGCTCAGTGAACGGCAGCGGAAGATCGTGGACCTGGACGTCACCGAGCCGCTGCTTCCGGAGGGAGCCGCGGAGGTGCTGTCCGTCGTCGGGCGCGCTTTCGTCGTGGTGGACGCGATCGACGGCGTCGTCCGGGCCAGTCCCGCGGCCTATGCGTACGGCCTCGTGCGGGGCCACACGGTGGTCCACAAGCAGTTGCTGGACATGACCGCAAAGGTGCGGCGCGACGGCGTGATCCTGGAGGAGACTTTCGAGTTGCCCCGCGGTCCCCTTGGCAAGGGAACCATTGTGGTGCAGGTGCGGGCAGCCATGCTCGGATGGGAATATATCGTCCTCTTGGCCGATGACCGCACCGAAATCACGCGCACCGAAGAGATCCGCAACGACTTCGTGGCCAACGTATCGCACGAACTCAAGACGCCGGTGGGTGCCATCTCCCTGCTGGCCGAGGCGCTCGAGGCAAGCCCGGACGACGAAGAAGCCGTGCGCCGCTTCGCCAAGCGCATGCACAAGGAATCCACACGGCTCGCCGCGCTGGTGCAGGACATCATTGAGCTGTCCCGGCTTCAGGGCGCGAACGTGGCACAGCAAGGGCACACCGTGGATATCAATACGGTGATCGCCGAAGCCGTGGATCGTTCGCAGCTCCCGGCCGAACTCAAGAACATCAAGATCGTGGTCGGCGGCCGCTCGGAAACAATGGTGTTCGGTGACCAGGACTTGTTGGTGACCGCCTTGCGGAACCTGATCGACAATGCCATCCGTTATTCGCCGGAGAACACCCGTGTGGGAGTGGGGGTCCGCGCTAAAGAGGGCGTGGTGGCCATTTCCGTCACGGACCAGGGCGAGGGCCTCAGCCCCGAGGATCAGGAACGCATCTTCGAACGCTTCTACCGCGTGGATGCGGCGAGGTCCAGGCAGACCGGGGGAACAGGCTTGGGCCTGAGTATCGTCAAGCACGTGGTGTCCAACCACGGCGGCGAAGTCACCGTCTGGTCGCAGCCCGGCCAAGGTTCTACTTTCACCATCCGCCTTCCGGAAATGGAAGGCCAGGAGGACGACGCCGGGGCGAAGCCCCGAAGCGTGATTCAAACGACGGGCGCTGTGCGCGCCCTAGAGCAAGGAGCTGGCGCTTGAGCAGGATTCTGATCGTGGAGGACGAAGAGTCCTTCAGCGACCCTCTTTCCTACCTATTGGGCAAGGAAGGCTTCGATGTCCAGGTTGTGGACAACGGCAGTGACGCCTTGGTGGAGTTCGACCGGAACGGGGCCGACCTTGTGCTGCTGGACCTGCAGCTTCCGGGGACCCCTGGCACCGAGGTTTGCCGGCAATTGCGCCAGCGCTCCAGCGTCCCGGTCATCATGCTGACGGCCAAGGACTCGGAAATCGACAAGGTGGTTGGCCTGGAGCTTGGCGCGGACGACTACGTCACCAAGCCGTACTCCTCCCGGGAACTCGTGGCGCGCGTTCGTGCCGTGCTGCGGCGGCAAGGCGAGCCGGAGGAACTCATCACGTCCACCGTGCAGGCCGGCCCTGTCAGGATGGACATCGAGCGGCATGTGGTGAGCGTCAACGGCGAACAGGTGTCTCTTCCGCTGAAGGAGTTCGAACTCCTCGAGATGCTCCTTCGCAATTCGGGCCGCGTGCTCACCCGCGGGCAGTTGATCGACCGCGTCTGGGGCTCCGACTACGTGGGCGACACCAAGACCTTGGATGTCCATGTGAAGCGTTTGCGCAGCAAGATCGAGCCTGACCCTTCGGTGCCCCGCTACCTCGTGACAGTGCGCGGCCTGGGCTACAAGTTCGAGCCGTAGGAACCCGTGGGGCCGGCGAGGTCCGGAACGGCCGCGTAAGGCGAACAGAGAGCAACATAGCAAAAGGAAGGGCTCCCGTGGTGGGAGCCCTTCCTTTTGCGTTCGTGGAGCCGGATCTGTTGCAGACCCGAGCGGCGCAGGTCGCTGGCCGACTAGTGGCCGGTGGCGCTCGGCGTCGGGGTCGCGCTGGTGCCCGAGGTCGCGCTGCTGCCCGGGGTGGCGGAACCGCTGACCGAGGGGCTCGGAGAAGCGGAAACGGTGGGGAGGTACTTCGCGTATTCCTTCAACGAAGCATCCAGGACCGGGAACTGCACGGTGCGGGAATCGGAGCCGGACTTGATGGTCACGGAAACCATGGAGCCCGGGGCTCCGCCGCTCGTGCTCAGAATCGCGGGGTCGGTGTTCTCGTTGAGGTAGGTCTGGGACTTGGCCTTGACCGGAATGGTCGCCTGTGACCCGCCGGCACCACTGATGGTCAGGGTTGCATCGCTCGAGGAGGTGTTGAACACGGCACCAATGACGCGCCCCGGCTTGTTGGCATCCGTGGAGACGATGAGCATGTTGCGCAGCTGGAGCGAACCGAGGTCATCCCTGACGCCGTCAGACGGAGAATACTGCTCGTTGGTCTGCTGGGGGTTGATGTAGCCACAGCCGGTCACGGACAAGAGACCGATGCCGATGGCGGCCGCTGCCATCGCCAGTTTGCCGCGCTGGACACGGTTCATCGCAGTAATGCGCACGACACGTACTCCTCTAAGAGTCATTGGAACACTTTTCAGGCATAGCCTATCGGCAAACTAGCAGGAACAAGGATTCCGATCACCATTGTGGCGGCCCTCCAGAAGGAGTAGCGTCATCGGGAACGCTGTGTCCAATGCACTTTTATGCCCTCCCGTCAAGGGGGTGCCGGAGGGCTGAAAAGGCCATTTTCCGCGTATTTACAGGGCTCAGGACCCCTTTCCGTGCCAATCGTATGCCTTAAGCGTGATAAACTGGTCTGCGGGAAAGGGGAAAGTCCACATGGTTTTTGAGGTCGGCGAGACAGTAGTTTACCCTCACCACGGTGCAGCAAAAATTGAAGAAATCAAGATGCGCACTATCAAGGGCGAAGAGAAAATGTATCTCAAGCTCAAGGTGGCTCAGGGTGATCTGACCATTGAAGTTCCAGCAGAAAACGTAGACCTTGTTGGGGTTCGCGACGTAGTGGGTAAGGAAGGCTTGGAGCACGTATTTGACGTCCTCCGTGCCGAGTTCACTGAAGAGCCCACCAACTGGTCCCGTCGCTACAAGGCAAACCTGGAGAAGCTTGCTTCCGGCGACGTCATCAAGGTTGCAGAGGTCGTCCGCGATCTTTGGCGCCGTGATCACGATCGCGGCCTTTCCGCAGGTGAAAAGCGAATGCTGGCCAAAGCCCGTCAGATTCTGATTTCAGAACTGGCATTGGCTGAGAAGACCGACGAAGAGAAGGCCGCAAGCGTTCTCGACGAAGTTCTGGCTTCCTAACAGAGATTCAAAGATTTGAACCCCGGTGGCAACCTGCCGCCGGGGTTTCCTTTTGCCCAAAAGCACAACTCCCGGCCCCGCAGCCCAACTGTCCCCACCGGCTCCCAGCCTTCGCAAGCTCAGGCAGGGGCCCTCGCCGGCGTTGGCCCACGCAGTAGGTGTCGTTTTTAGCGCCCAAAACGACACCTAGTGCGAGCTAGTTGGGCGGGTGGGCACCACGTAGGCTTGGGCGCATGACTACACAATCCCAGCGCGAGGCCACCGCCGTCGTCGTCGTTGCGGCCGGCTCAGGGGAGCGGCTTGGCTACGGCATGCCCAAGGCAAAAGTGCCGCTGGGCGGCGAAACGATCCTGACCCATGCCCTTCGCGGCGTCGCGACGGCGGACGTTGCCCGCCAGATTTGCGTGGCCGTCCCGGCGGGGGACCTGGAACTGCGCGAGCTTTGTGAACAATTCCGCCAAGAGCTGGGCGCTGACGGGCCGCTGATCACAGTGGTCGACGGCGGATCCACCCGCGCCGCTTCGGTCCGCGCCGCCCTAGCGGCGCTACTTGAGGGAACGCGCGCCGTGCTCGTTCACGACGCCGCGCGGGCGTTGACTCCCGACCGGGTCTTCCACCGCGTCGCCATGGCGCTCTCGTCGGGCGCCAAAGCAGTCATCCCCGCAATGCCGGTGGTGGATACCGTCAAGATGGTTGTGGAAACTGACGGGGACGACGCCGGAATCGCGCCGGAGATCGTCACCGGCACCGCCCCGCGCGAACAACTTCGTGCGGTGCAGACCCCGCAGGGGTTCGACTACGAGACATTGTTGCGCGCCCACGCGGCGGCCGCGACGTTCGACGACGAGCAATCGGCGGCAGTCACGGATGACGCCATGCTCGTTGAGCTCCTGGGCGTTCCCGTTCACGCAGTCCGAGGTGCCAGCCAATCGCTGAAGATCACCACGCCGCTGGACCTCATCATTGCCGAAGGCCTGCTGGAAGGGCCGCTCGGATTCCGCTGGGTGGAAGGCTGATGGCAGCCTCGGAGAACGTAGCGATGATCCTGCCGCGCACGGGCATCGGGGTTGACGTGCACGCCTACGCGCCCGAGAACGATCCGCAGCCGCTATGGCTCGGCGGACTGTTTTGGGAAGGGGAACGCGGACTGTCAGGCCATTCCGACGGCGATTGCGTCGCCCATGCAGCGGCCGACGCGCTCTTCTCCGCGTGCGGCATCGGCGATCTGGGCACGCATTTTGGTACCGACCGTCCCGAGTTCGCAGGTGCGTCCGGGGTGAAGCTGCTGGGGGAGGCGGCCAGGATTGTCCGTGCCGCCGGTTTCGAAATCGGGAACGTGGCTGTGCAGTTCGTTGCCAACAGGCCAAAATTCGGGCCGCGGCGTGAAGAGTCGCAGCGCGTCCTGAGCGCCGCCGCGGGAGCTTCCGTCAGCGTCACGGCGACCACGAGCGATGGCTTGGGTTTCACGGGGCGCGGCGAGGGCATTTCCGCCGTCGCCACGGCCCTCGTTTACGCCGTGGCGGCAGCGCCCCCAGGCGATGCCGCCTAAAAAGAGTTAGTTGGTGTGCAACGAAGCCAGATGGTGCGCATCCGCTAATCTGGAGCGGTGACCCTGCGCTTTTACGACACTGCATCCGCCGAAGTCCGCGACTTCGTTCCCCTTGAAGCCGGCAAGGCCAGCGTCTACTACTGCGGTGCCACGGTGCAGGGGGTGCCGCACGTGGGGCATGTCCGTTCCGCGATCGCCTTTGACCAGTTGACCCGCTGGCTTGAATACCGCGGGCTGCGTGTCACTGTTGTCCGCAACGTCACGGACATCGACGACAAGATCCTTGCGAAGTCGGCGCAGTCGTTCGGGCCGGACTGGGCCGAGGAACCCACAGCCAAGGCCGAGGAAGAATGGTGGGCCCTGGCCTACCGCTACGAGCAGGAGTTCGAGCAGGCCTACGACGTCCTCGGCGTTTCCCGCCCCACCTACGAACCCCGCGCCACCGGCCACATCCCCGAGATGCACGCCCTCATTCAAAGGCTTATCGACCGCGGGCACGCCTATCCTGCGCTGGACGACTCCGGGGACGTCTACTTCGACGTCCGCTCCTGGAGCAAGTACGGCTCGCTGACCCGCCAGAACATCGACGACATGCAGGGAGCCGCCGACGTCGAGCCTCAATTCAGCAACAGGAAGCGCGACCCGCGCGACTTTGCGCTCTGGAAGGGCTACAAGGACGGGGAGCCGACGACGGCGAGCTGGGTTTCGCCGTGGGGAACCGGCCGGCCGGGTTGGCACCTTGAATGCTCCGCCATGGCTACGAAGTACCTGGGCCAGCAGTTCGACATCCACGGCGGCGGCTTGGACCTCCGCTTCCCGCACCATGAGAACGAGATGGCACAATCGCAAGCTGCGGGTGACGAGTTCGCCAACTTCTGGCTGCACAACGGCATGGTCACGTATGAGGGCGAAAAGATGTCCAAATCCGTAGGCAACACGGTGAGCCCCGAAGAAATGCTCGAGCTCGCGAGTCCACGGGTTGTCCGGTACTACCTCGGCCAGGCGCAGTACCGCTCCATCCTGGACTACCGGCCCACCTCGCTCCAGGAGGCCGCGGCCGCCGTGGAGCGCATTTACGGTTTTATTGCGAAAGCCTCCAAGAAGTTCGGTGGCGAGTTCGCCGCGCACCCCGAGTCGAGCCCCGTGCCGGATGCCTTCGCAGCTGCCATGGATGACGATCTCAACGTTCCGCAGGCCCTCGGCGCCCTGCACGAGACTGTCCGTGCCGGAAATACGGCGCTGGCGTCCGGGGATGACACCGTGGCCCGGCAGTCACTCCAAGCCGTGCTCGCCATGACAACCGTTCTTGGACTCAACGATGTCCGCGGCGAAGTCCAGGAAAACTCCGAGACGGCCCAAGCCCTTGAAGTCCTCGTGGAAGCCCAGTTGCAGGCCCGCGCCGAGGCGCGCGCCAACAAGGACTGGGCCGCTTCCGACGCGATCCGCGACACTCTCGCGGCAGCCGGAATCGCCGTCGAGGACGGCGCCGATGGGGCGAGTTGGAGCCTCAAAAAGGACTGAGAAAGCGCCGTCGTCCCGATTTAAGTTGATTCAGTAGACTTGATTGCAGACGTACTCAACACAATCAAGGGTGGAATTCATGGCCAACAACGGTCGCCGGGCTGTCAAAAGCAAGAAGGGCCCCACCACCGGAACCGGTGGCCACGGTCGAAAGGCCTTGGAAGGCAGGGGTCCAACCCCCAAGGCTGAGGACCGCGAGTACCACAAGGCGTACAAGAGCAAGCAGCTCGCCGAGCGCTCCGCGGCCAAACGCGCAGCCGGGGGCGCCAGCCGCTCCAACCCGGGCGCCCGCTCAGGCCCGAAGGGTCGGGCTACCGAGGAAGTGGTCACTGGACGCAACTCCGTGGTGGAGGCGCTGCGCGCCGGAATCCCCGCGAAGGCACTGCACGTTGCCATCCGGATCGAGATGGACGACCGCGTCAAGGAGTCCCTCAAGCTCGCCGCCGAACGGGGCATCCCGCTGCTGGAAACCGGTAAGCCCGAACTGGACCGCATGACCGAAGACGCCGTCCACCAGGGCCTCGTACTGCAGATCCCGCCGTACGAATACCAGGACGCCTACGACCTCGCCGAAGAGACGGTCGCCAAATGGAAGAAGGGGTACATTCCCAACGCGCCCCTCTTCGTTGCGCTCGACGGCATCACTGACCCCCGCAACCTGGGCGCCATCATCCGCTCCGTTTCCGCCTTCAGCGGCCACGGCGTGATTGTTCCGGAGCGCCGCTCCGTCGGCGTCACCGCTTCGGCTTGGAAGACCAGCGCAGGCGCGGCGGTCCGCGTCCCCGTGGCCCGGGCGGCCAACCTGAACAACGCCCTCAAGCAGTTCAAGCAGATGGGCATCTTCGTGTTGGGCCTGGACGGCGACGGCGATGTCTCGCTGCCGGATCTCTCCTTGGCCACCGATCCCGTGTGCATTGTCGTGGGTTCCGAGGGCAAGGGCCTCAGCCGCCTGGTCCGCGAAAACTGCGACCAGATCATCTCCATTCCGATCGACTCGGCCATGGAATCGCTCAACGCCTCCATGGCCGTGGGCATCTCCTTGTACGAAGTCTCAAGGCAGCGCGCCACGAAGTAACCCTGCGGTGGGTGGCGGCACAGCCACCGGCCAAATACAGACGCTCGCTCACTTATAGGGTGTTTCCGACGGACGCTCGCTCACTTGATGTGAGCGAGCGTCCGTCGATTTAACACCAGATGTGAGCGAGCGTCCGTCGATTTAACGCCAGATGTGAGCGAGCGTCAGTGTTCCCTCGAGAAGGCGGGGTTAGAAGTCGCGGCGGTTGGCTAGGACCGGGAGCTTGGCCCGTGCGTCCTCGACGACGGCGGCATCCAGCTCCGCGAACAAGAGGCCTGGCTCGGCGTCGAGCTCTTCAAGCACGTTTCCCAAGGGGGACACGACGACGGAGTGCCCCACTCCGGTCGGCGCCGCACCCTTGGGTTCACGGCCTTGGCTCGCGGGATCGCCCTGGCCGCAAGCAAGCACGAAGGTCGTGGTGTCGATCGCCCGGGCGCGCGCGAGCAGTTTCCACTGTTCCGCCTTCCCCGGCCCGGCACCCCAGGAAGCGGACACGATATTCACGACGGCTCCACGATCGGCATTGGCGGTGAAGAGGGCAGGGAAACGGATGTCGTAGCACGTGGCCAAGCCAAAGGTGAGCCCTCCGGCGTCGAACGTCACCGGATCAGTGCCTGCGTCGACGGTGTCCGATTCGGCAAAGCCGAAGGCGTCGAAGAGGTGGATCTTGTCGTAGCTGGTGTCCACTCCGGGCCCGGTGGCGATCAGGGTGTTCCGGACCTTGCCGTTGTTGCTGCCGTCGGACGCCAGCCCGGGAGTGAACATTCCGGCCACGATCACGATCCCAAGGTCCTGGGCGATCTTCCGCACCTGGCTGGCCCATGGCCCGTCAAGGGGTTCGGCGATGTCAAGCAGGGAATTCCCGAACGCCCGCATGGTCGCTTCGGGGAACACCACGAGCTCTGCGCCGCCTTCCTTGGCCCGGCGGGCGTAGTCTTCCAACAGGACCAGGTTCTCTGCCAGCTCGCGGCCGCTGATGAGTTGAGCAAGGGCGATTCGCACAATTACCTCCACATTGGTGTATAGCCAAAGTATGCAACGACCGTGCCGAGGATTCGAACTCATCCGCGTGCGTGGGGGCGCATTCGGCGCAACCGACACAATCCGCTCAAACGGCTGGTTTCACGAAAAGCGCAATGAGCCGGGCGATTCGACGTTTCAGCAGGTGAGGGGCTTGTTTGCGTTCGCCGGGGCCGCCGGCTTGGTTCCGGTTGCCGGGCATGACCACTGTCATATGGGCCGCGGGCAAGGGAGAATTGGCGTCGGAGACTAAACTCTCAAGTAATGGTTATGCCGATTTTTGACACAGCATCTACAGTGGACGCCTCGCGGCCGTCGCCGCTCGGGCTGAGTATTCCGCGGCCTGAAGTGTCCGACGGCGACACCCCCTCGCCGGACCGGGTCAACGTCGCTCTATGGGCCCCCGGACTTACTAGGGTCGAAATCGCCTACAAGGCCCCCGGTGACTCCTGGAAAGTCCACACGCTGCCCAAACTTGAGGACGGCGTGCACTACGGGATCGTGGACGGGCTGCCACCCGGCACCCGGTACGGCTTCCGCGCGGCAGTCCACGATGACGCGCTTCCACTGTCCGTTCCTGCTCTGGACTTTGACGCCGACGACGCCGAGCAGCTGTTGCTGGATCCGTACGGTCGGGCGGTGCACCAGCGCGGTGAACTGCTGACCTCCGTGCGGATGGAATCGGGTTTTGACTGGGGTGACGACCGTCCGCTGCGCACGACGTGGCGGGACACCATTGTCTACGAGGCCCACGTCCGCGGCCAAAGCATGCTGCATCCCGATATCCCGGAGCACCTCCGCGGCACCTACGCCGGCATGGCCCACCCCGCAATGATCGAGCACTTCCACTCACTGGGAGTCACGGCCGTTCAATTGCTGCCCATCCACTTCCACATGGACGAGCAGCACCTGCAGTACCTGGGCCTGACCAACTATTGGGGCTACAACACCGCAGCCTTCTTTGCGCCCCATGCGGACTACGCCACGCAGGCCGCCCAGCAGGCCGGCCCCCACGCCGTCCAGGACGAATTCAAGGGCATGGTGAAGCTCCTGCACGCCGCCGGGATCGAGGTGATCCTCGACGTCGTCTACAACCACACAGCGGAAGGCGGGCCCGACGGCGACACCTTCAGTTTCAGGGGCCTGGGCGAGGAGCGGTACTACCGCCACGATGCCCACGGCCGCTACCTCGATACGACGGGCTGCGGCAACACCCTCAATTTCGCCGAACCCAGGGTAGTGGATCTGGCCATTGAGTCGCTGCGCTATTGGGCGGAAGAATTCCACATAGACGGCTTCCGTTTCGACCTTGCCGTGACCCTGTGCCGCAACGCGGGCAACGAGTTCGATCCTGAGCACCCATTCCTGAAGCGGATCGCGGAGGATCCGGTGATCTCCCGGACCAAGCTCATTTCCGAACCGTGGGACGTGGGCTACGGTGGCTGGCAGACCGGGCGCTTCCCCGAAGGATGGGTGGACTGGAACGATCACTTCCGCGACGGCGTGCGGCGCTTCTGGCTCTCTGACCGGGGCGCTGCCGACGCGGGGATGTCCGGCGGCAACGTGGGAGTCCTGGCCGACGCCTTGACTGGCTCCACGCGGGTATTTGAATCGTCGGGACGCTCCAGGCTCGCCTCCCTCAACTTCATCACCGCCCACGACGGTTTCACGCTCGCCGACTTGGTGTCCTACGACCGTAAGCACAACGAGGCCAACGGCGAACAAAACCGCGACGGCCACAGTGACAACCGCAGCTACAACCACGGATTCGAAGGACGCACGGAGAACGAGAGGATCCTTGCGGCGCGCGCCCTTTCGAAGAGGAACCTCATGACCACGTTGATGATCTCCATCGGCGTGCCCATGATCACTGCCGGAGACGAACTCGGGCGCACACAGCAGGGAAACAACAACGCCTATTGCCAAGACAACCCCCTGACGTGGATCGACTGGACCCAGACACCCGAATCGCATGAGATGCTGCGGAGCACCAAACGGGTGATCCGGCTCCGCAAGGAGTTCATGCAGGCCCAGGACGCAGGCTTCCCGGACAAGGGGACGGGCCTGGATTGGTTTGACGACAAGGGCCAGCCCATGACCGCGGCCCGTTGGCACGATCCCTCCCTGCGGGTTGTGCAGCTTTTGGTGAGCTCGGAGGGCGGCGCTTACCGCGGCTTGATCGTGATCAACGGGAACAAGGATGACCAGAAGGTTGTCCTGCCCAAGCTGGTTGCCGAATCCGGGGCGGGGAGCCGGATGTTCGAACTACGCCTGACGACGTCCGAGCTCAATGACCGCAGGCAGGGAGCACTGGTCGCGGCAGGCGAGCGGGAAGTCGTCCAAGGCAACACCATCAACGTCTACCGCACCTAGGAACCATGAAGATCTATTCCGCAGACACCTGGACACTGGAAGAACTGCAGGAACAAGTGTCCGACGCCGGCCGCCGCACCGTGATGGTGCCGCCGGCAGCCAGCAAGAAGGCCGTCTTGGAAGTGTTCGGCCAGGTGCTCGATTTCCCCGAGTACTACGGGGTGAACCTGGACGCGCTCAACGATTCACTCCACGATTTCGCAGACAGCGTCTCTGAGGATGACCAACCACCCGTCACCCTGATTTGGCAGGTCCCGGCGGCCTACCGGACAGACCGCTCCTTCGGGTTGGTTTGCGAAATCCTCCAGGACGCCGAATCCTACTCCGGGCGGGACATCGCCGTCATAGCGGTCTTCCAGCAGTAGCCAACTAAACCGAATCCGCCGGGTGTCAGTGATCCGGAAGCGTGCGTCAAAAGCGACGAAGGAGCTAGCACGCGTAGGATTGCTGACACCCGGGGCCCGGTTAGCCGCTACGCGTTGACGATCAGCCCCAGTTCGGCCTTGGAGGCCAGGGAGGGGTGCTTCGGGAAGACCCGGACGGTGTAGCCGAAGGATCCGGAGCGGTTGATCAGGATGGACCCCGTGAACAGGTGGCGCCCGTTGCCAAGATCCTCGAACGAGTTCAGTTCGGCCACGGTGATGTCCTCCAACTCATCGCTTTCTTCAGCCCGCCCGTAAGCTACCTCGACGCTGACGTCGTCCGGTGTCAGGGTGTGCAGGGCGATGTACGCGTTGACCTGGAGGGTGTCCCCGACCTGGGGCTCCTCGGAGACGCCCACGGAGTCAACGTGTTCAACGATCAGTTGCGGCCAGGCGTTGCGGACCTTGGTGGTCCACGCCGCGAGTTCCTTCGCTTCCTTGAAGGAGCCCGCCACGGCATGCCGTCCGGACTCCGCTGCCGGGCGGTAGAGGGTATTGACGTAGTCCTGGAGCATCCGGTCGGCCGAGACGGCCGGGCCGAGGTGGGCCAGGGTGTGCTTGATCATGGAGACCCAGTGCGTCGGGATCGCTTCCGGGCCGGACTGCGAGGGCCCGGCCGCGCCGGCTTCCGCGGAGACCGTGGA
>NZ_JBFTOG010000012.1:0-117762 GCF_056397865.1 Arthrobacter sp. 05L417 | reverse complement strand
AGCAGGGCAGACTGGTCTAGAGCCATCGTGTGTTTGTGTCTTTCCGTGAGTTCTTTGATCGGTACTCACTGACCATCGCACGATGGCTCACTGCGTTGCCGGGCAACGCGCTACCGCGGCAGAACTACACCACCCCACGGGACGCAACCCGGTCCCGGGGACCCCATGTGCCGACTCGGCCATTTTGTACATGATTGCCGGACTCAGTTCCGGCTCTTTCCCGCTTGCTCGCCATCAGCGCGACCAGTCTTCAAAAGCAGTTTCTCCGCGATCACAACGACCTGGGAGGAAGCCACCCGATCCGACCCACTATGTACGATCCAGGATTGACGATACAAAGACTCTCTCGGGCCTAGCAGAGATCTGCCGCGACAGACGTCACCACTGGTCAGTTTGGAACCGGTTCACACTCACGGTCAGCTTCAAGTTCCATCATCCGCCGCTTCTATCCCGGCAACAAGCACTTTTTGACAAAAATTTTCTCTCTCGTGACACATAACACTACACACTTGACAGTTTAAGTCAATGGTGTAGTTGCCTCATCGACGTTGTCGGCGTCAGCACCCGGTACGGTGTGGACATCTACGCCGGGCATCGATGGCGTCCGGTGGGACAAAACCGAACAGTGCGACGCCAGCTGACAGCCTGAGAACCCAATCGGGCCGAGTGCTTCGGTCACTGGGTTCCCTGTGACCGAAGCGGATTGCCCCTTGCCCTCTTCCGCTCTCATTGGGCCGCAAGCGACTCGGGATCCCGCAAACCTCTAGGGAGAAGCCGACGCCGCACGACGCCAAGGAACTGCATCGAAAATGCTCGCCCAGGTAGTTGGCCCCAAGGAGTTCTCTTCCTGGCGTGTCAGCCGACGGTCAGCGTCAGTCACGGCCGGTAACCTGACATGACAACCCGTGACCTTCGGAACGCCGCAACGGTCGAAACCGAAGACTCCGACTGAACCTGCCGCCTATCTGTGAGTCCGCGCGTCCCCAAACCGCACCTGACCCGGTTCGATACAAAATTCGCGCGTACTGAAACATCCCTGAACGGTTAGACGAGAGTGCATCAGTCCTGAATCCGAGGTCCCTCCCCCTCAACTTCTAGGGACCGCGACGAAGCGCGCCCTGCCCTGTCCGGGAACACGGCGCATCGATGTGTCATGCTCGGGCGTGCCTCTCGAGGCCACCGCCGGTGGTCTCATCTACCTTGCTGGCCTTGCAAACGAGTGATGGTGAGGACCTCACTGGTATCACGCAGGGTCGCCGTGTGCCCGTCTCGGACGATGTCGAGCCAAAGCGCGCCGCGCTCCCCCAACCTAAGTCTGACGATGCCAAGCAACGGGATTTCTCTGCCGTCGTTGCGAAGTCTCGATGCTTCGAGGCCCTCGTAGGCGGGAACAGGAGTCTGGTTCGAAGCGAGGCGAAGGAGTGACCGCGGCGCATCAAGGTTGATTCGGTAAATCGACCCGGTGGACGTCCGAAACGCGTAAGCGCCCGAATCGTCGTTCGTGAGTTCATGGATCTCCATCATGCGGCCATGCTAGGACTCGCCCCCGACAATGCCAGGCAGCGATCAAGCAAGATCTGACGAGAGGTCATCCGCGCGGTCGCATGAGCGGCGGGTTAAGCACAACCTGCGTCGGTTGAGCCACAGAAGCACGGGCTGTCTGGGCGAGGCGGAAGAGCGAGGCCGGGCGGCCCGCATCACCGGTAGTCATCCGTCCGGTTTCTTCCAGGAAACCGGGCGTTCCGGTGGCTTTGCGGTGGAAATTCCGGGGATCCAGACGGGTGCCCCATACGGCCTCGTACACGGCGCGGAGCTGGGCGATGGTGAACTCCTCCCCGCAGAACGCGGCCGCGAGGGGCGAGTACTCCAGCTTTGATTTCGCGCGCTCCAGAGCGTCGGCGAGGATCCGCTCGTGGTCGAAGGCGAGTGTCAATTCCCCCTCGAGAATCTGGTTGACCGGGTACCAGGCGGCGTGCTCGGCGTCGCTCCCGGCGGAGAGGACGGGGAAGTTGGGCGCGAGCAGCAGATGGGCGACGGTGAGCACGTCCCCGCGCGGGTCCCGCCCCTGAGGACCATAACTCCCCAGTTGCTCCAAATGCCCAGGGATCCGCTCGACGCCGGTTTCCTCCGCCAGTTCCCGTCCCGCAGCAGTCACCAGGTCTTCACCGGCCAGCACGAACCCGCCCGGCAGGGCGAGTTCGCCGCCGAAGGGCTCGATAAGGCGGGTGATCAGCAGGACGTTCAGAACGTCCTCAGAGACGGTGAGGGCGACGACGTCGACGGTCACCGGGAAGCGCGCGGGCGCCGGGTAGGACTTGGGCATGGACCCATCCTAGATAGTTATCGTCACCTTGACAATAAATCGGCGGCAAGCCTATCGTTTGATTATCGTCAGATTGACGACAACAGTGAACGGTTAGGGGAATCCCATGGCCAGCATCAAGCGCTACCCGTGGATCAGCCACTTCCTGGGCAGCCCCACCGGCTACGTCGTCCACCTGCAGAAAGGCTCGGTCCGGCACCAGGGCGTGGGCCAGGCGTTCTGGTACCGGCCGGTGAACTCCGTGCTCAGCGAGGTCCCCGTGGACGACCAGGAACTGCCCACGCTCTTCCACGCCATCACCCGGGACCACCAGGACGTAAGTGTGCAGGCCAACGTGACCTACCGCTTCATCGACCCCGTGGCCGTGTCCGCCCGGCTCGACTTCGCCCTCCAACCCGCCGGCTCCGGGGCAGGCACGGTGCAGGCGACTGGGAAGGAGCAGGTCGCCACGATCATCGGCCAGCTGTGCCAGAGCCACGCCATCGACCAGATCGCCACCACGACCCTCGCCCAGGCCCTGGAGCGCGGCGTCAGCCAGCTCCGCAGCGTCCTCGCCGACGCACTCCGTGCCGACGCCCGGCTGGCGTCCACCGGCATCGAAATCCTCGGCGTGCAGGTCCTGGCCGTCCGGCCGGAGTCCGACGTCGAACGGGCACTGCAGACGCCCGTCCGGGAACAGCTCCAGGCCGAAGCAGACCGGGCCGTGTACGAACGCCGGGCCGTCGCCGTCGAGCGCGAACGGACCATCTCCGAAAATGAAATGGCCAGCCAGATCGAACTCGCCACCCGCCGCGAACACCTCGTCGCCCAGGAAGGCACCAACGCACGGCGCGAAGCCGAAGAGAAAGCCGCCGCAGGCCTCATCCAAGCCCAGGCCTCCGCCGAACGCCAAGGCATCAACGCCACCGCCGAAGCCAACCAGATCCGGCTCGTCGGCGAGGCGGCCGCGGCACGAGAGGCCGCCACCATGGAGGTATACCGGGGCATGGAACACACCACACTGATCGCACTGGCCCTACGCGAGGCAGCCGGGTCCCTCCCCAGCATCGGCAACCTCACCATCACGCCCGACCTGCTCAGCGGAGCCCTCGCCGGACTATTCCAGAACCCGGCCGGCAAAGCTGACCCCGCCGCGGCCGGGACGGTGGCCGGCACCACCGGCCGGCCCGGGAAGTAGGCTCCCGCCATGGCCACCCCCCGCCTCGTCATCGTCCACCGGCGCACCGAACTGCACGAACTCCTGGACCGGCACGCCACCCGCGGCCAAGCCGAATTCTTCCTCCGCACCAGAGGCCGCACCATCCAGGACGTCCAATACCACCACGACCGGACCAGCGAGGCCCTGGCAATAATCCGCGCCGCGGTCCCGGCCGAGTGGCGTCACGCCGACGTCGAACGGGCGGACCTCAGCCGCTTCCTGTTCACCGCAGAGGACGTCATCGCCGTCGTCGGCCAGGACGGACTCGTGGCCAACACGGCCAAATACCTCAACGGACAGCCCGTGCTCGGGATCAATCCCGAGCCGGGCATCAATCCAGGTGTCCTCGTCCGGCACAACCCCGCCGCGGCCGCCAAACTGCTACAGGATTCTGCTCTGGCCGGGCCCACGGAGCAGTTGCCCTGCCATGAACTGTCCACCGTGACGGCACGGCTCGACGACGGTCAGGAACTCTCAGGACTCAACGAGATCTTCATCGGGCACGCCTCGCACCAATCGGCCCGGTACCGGCTCACGGCCGCGGACGGGCAGACAGAACGGCAGTCCTCCTCGGGTCTCATCGTCTCCACCGGCACCGGCGCCACCGGCTGGTGCGCATCCATCGCCCTCGAACGCGGAGGACGCACGCTGCCCGCCCCGACGGATCCCCGGCTCGCGTGGTTCGTCCGGGAAGCCTGGCCCTCCCCGATCACCGGAGCCTCCCTGACCGAAGGTACCTTGGAGGCGGGCGAGACACTCAGGATCACCGTGGGCTCCGATCAACTCGTGGTGTTCGGGGACGGCATGGAAGAGGACCGCCTCACCGCCTCCTGGGGCCAGGAAATCACCGTCCACCTGGGCGAACGACCACTCCGGCTCGCGGCGTAAAGTAGCGCTACCGGGGGAAGCAAAACGGTGCACTTGTTGACCAGCCGGGATCGCCCCCGCCCGGAAAACCGGCCCTGAGGGAAGCTTTCGCTCGTCGGACAGGGGCCGGGAAGTGTAAAGGTACAAAAAGTATAAAGACGTATAAAAGGTCCAACAGGGACACGGGTGGATGGCCCATAAAGGCGGGCCGGCGACAGCTGACGTTGCCGCACCGGGATGCGGGCAACGAACCGTTCGCTCTAGGCCCGGATGGGCTGCTCGACGAGGCCACCTGCCACATTGACGTCGTCGGCCTAAGCGCCCGTTAAGGTGTGGACATCCAGGCCGGGCCCGGCAGCGATCCCCTTGAAGAACTCGAGATGCTGCAATGATCGAGAATCTCGGTAGCTTCAAAGTCGTGACGGGCGGGCAGTCCAAGGCCGTCGGCCCTGCCGTCAGGCGTACGCGGGGCCCACCCACACCGGCGCCGTCTAACTGGACTCACAGGCCGGGCGGGTTCAGCGTCCGATTCTGACAGCTTCCACGACATCTTCCACGCGCAGTGGATGCATGGTGGCCTGCCAGGACTCGAAACGACCGTGATTCCCCGGCTCAAAAATGCCGTCCCATCCCTGCTCGACGTCTGCCCTCAAATCCGCTGGCAGTCCGCGATTCCTGCACCCCGGGCTCCTGCAGCCCTGAGTCTGGCCCACAATTCGTCGACCAGGCGGTTCATGCGGGCGGTGTAGCCTTCATCGCCTTCGCCGGGGCGACCGGGTGTATGCGGGAACTTGTTCAGGACCGAATGCCAGTCGCCGTAGTGCGAGAGCAGCACCCGTTCCCGCGGTACCTTTCAGGTCAGCAGAACCTGACCGATGGAGACCTTGCAGCTGTCCGCCAGATCCGGGCGCGTGATCCGTGCCCAAGACCAGATGGCCCCATGGCCGGCGGAGGTGAGCTGTGCTGCCATCTGCTGGTAAAGCCAGACGTAGGCGTCGACAAGATAAGGATCGATACGGGAAGGATCCGACACGAGCAGTCCTGCCGAACAGAGCGCAGCGAAAGCTTCCTCGCTCTGAATGGTGTGGAGAAGCAGTTGGTCGGCGGAAATGTCTTAGCCAATCCACCCCGGCGGGACGGCGTCCGCAGGGGCGGCTTCGATGATTGGAAAACTCGACACACCAATATCATCGCTGAGAACACCGACAGCGGTCGTCAATTGTGCAAAGCGCCTTTGCACAATTGACCTATCAGTTGCGAGGGCGTTCGGTGGGACAAAGCCGGATCGTGGGACGCCAGCAGCAGCCCGTTAAGCAGCGATCAGGGTCTAGGCTAGTGGCCATGGAAGACGCTGTCGTCGATACCGCACACCGGGCAAACCCCAGTAAGGAAGCCGAGGTGCCGGCCGACAGACTCCTGGAACACTCTCAACCTGGCGATGGAAACACCAACACCGCGCCCGATACAGGCACTACAAGGGCGCGCCGACACGCCCCATAAACGCGATGGTAGTACTAGGCACTGACCCGTTCACGGAGCAGTTTCTTGTCTACCTGAGATGCCGGTGCTCAAGGCGACCGGACCTTGCCAGGTCTGGTCGTGGGACATCTCCGACGTCTATTCCAAGTGGCAGGGGAAGGTTTTCAAGGTGTACTCCATCATGGATATCTTCTCCCGGCAGATCGTCGGCTGGCGGGTCGAGGAACGTGAGTCCGACCACCTCGCCGCGGAGATGTTCGAGACAGCCATCGCCCGGTACGGCGCCCCGCTCATCGTGCATGCCGATTCAGGCCCGGCCATGAGATCAAACCTGCTCCGTGACACCCTCACCGCCCACGGCGTGGAACTGTCCCATAACCGCCCGTACGTATCCAACGACAATCCCTTCTCGGAGTCGGGGTTTCGCACGATGAAATACCGGCCCGGCTACCCCCGGATCTTTGACGATCTCGTGGCCGCGAGGGAGTACCTCACCGGTTATGTGCACTGGTACAGCACCGATCACAAACACTCCGGCATCGCACTGTTCTCACCATCACAAGTCCACGACGGATCGTGGAAAGAACTCTGGAACAAGCGAGACAAAGTCCACCAGGACTACTACGAACGACACCCGGAAAGATTCCGCCAACGACCCACCACACCGGCCCCCGCCACATACGTCGGGATCAACCTGCCCGAGACCAAAACATCCCAAAAACTAGCCCAGTGACTCCACACAGCTTGACAATTTTCGCCTCCACCGGATCAGTGACGATGGAGTGGTCAAGTGACCGACCTTGGGTGTGCAGTGCTTGAAGCAGCCGATCGCAGTCGGTACGCACCCGTTCGAGGGTGTCGGCCGAGAACTCGACCATAAGATGGCATTCCCCTGAGGCAGGGAGTCAACGCTTGCGAGTCCTCTACGGTGGCGCATGATGTCCACGATCGAAGAGTCGAGGCCTTCGCAGCAAAGCTAGACAATTTACTGCTGGGACCGCCCCTGTTCCATAAGATCTCCCACCCATGGCAGGTAACCTCGGCGGGCTGTCATTCCGTCGGGCAATCCCTTGACAGAAAATCCGGACCCGGAAATGTCGATGGTGATCCGAGCATCGCCCACGGGTGCGTTGGTGATGTGCAGATCTCCATAGGACTCCGGGAGTACCGGATCCATCCATATTCCGCGCAGGGATACGTCCGGGTCGTATCGCATCAACGTTGTTACAAGCATGATCGGTGCGGTCGCTGCCCAGGCCTGCGGTGAGCACGCCGTAGGATACGCTACGGGCTCGGTGAAGTCCTCCCGACTGAATCCGCAGAACAATTCGGGAAGTCGCCCGTCCGAGAATTCCGCAGCTTCAAGCAACGCCGTGGAGATCCGCTGGGCCTCCGCCACGAAACCATAGCGCATGAGTCCGACTTGGATGATCGCGTTGTCATGCGGCCAGACCGAGCCGTTGTGGTAGCTGGCCGGATGGTAGGCCCCCATATCGGTAGCAAGTGTGCGTACTCCCCAACCGCTGAACATCTCCGGGGACATTAGTCGCTCGACCACTGACGGCGCCTTGTCCTTATCAACGATGCCCGTTGTCAAGCAGTGGCCCATGTTAGAGGCGCATGCATCGACCGGTCGCTTATCCTTGTCCAGCGCGACTGCGTAGTAGCCCTTGTCCGGCAGCCAAAACTGTTCGTTGAACTGTCGTTTGAGGCGCGCGGCACGATCCCGCAGCTCGGACGCCTTGGCCAAGTCACCGGTTTCGTACGCCATCCAGGCAGATGCCAGGAAGGCACCATAGACGTACCCCTGCACCTCGCAAAGAGCGATTGGAGGCTCAGCCAAGGTTCCGTCAGCGAAATTGATTCCGTCCCAGGAGTCTTTCCAGCCTTGGTTTATCAATCCCCGATCGTTAAGTCGCTCATACTCGACGAAACCGTCCCCGTCCTTGTCCCCGTAGTCCACAATCCAGCCCAACGCGCGGTCCGCGTTAGGCTGCAATGCGGCAATGGTTTCCTTGGCAAAGCCCCAACGGCTCACCTCCCCGAGCACCATAAGAAACAACGGAGTGGCGTCAATGCTGCCGTAGTAGGTGGATTTACCACCGAGAGCCAGTGCGCTTGAAACGTCTAGCCTGACCTCGTGCAAAATCTTGCCGGGCTCTTCCTCGCTCATCGGATCCACTACTCTTCCTTGACGGTCGCCAAGTGTCTGCAGCGTGCCGAGGGCCAGGGAGGGGTCCACGGGGAGCGCCATCGCCGAAGCCCACAGCGAATCCCGTCCAAACAGAGTCATGAACCATGGCGCCCCGGCCGCCACCACTACCCGGTTCGGGTGTCCGGGATCCTCAATCCGCAATGAGCCCAAATCGTCGTAGCTACGTCGCAGGGTCCGCTCGATCGAGCGGTTGCCCATTTGCAGGACTGGGATCTTGGCCACCCACTCCCGTCGACGACGGTCACGCGGTGTTAGCGCGTCGGTCTCCGGACGGGCATGAGGCGCCAGAGCGACAGCGCCATTCACGAGAGGCGCCACGCTGAGCAGCGCGCTCCAATGTCCGCGCGGCTCGATTGTCGTTCTGTAGGTTAACGCTTCAGTGACGACGGCGTCGCGGCCAGCCGTGATTACCACGCCTTTGCTGACGTCCCGCCACGTGCCCCGGATGACCAGTGAATCCCTGTCCAACTCCCGGGTTTCGTTCCAGCGCCGCTGGATACGAGCTTCCTTGACCTCGAAAAGGTCGGCGAAATCTGTTTCCACGGTCATGCCGACAAGGCATTCGACCGGTTGCCCCGAATAGTTGCGAACCGTAATCCGCTCCTGGATGCCCGCACCGACCTCCCGCAGTCTCTCAACGATCAGGGGGCTCTCCGTAAGGCCTTCGGATCGCGGCACCCGACCGGCGAAAAGCGCACGGTAGGGCTCTTTGATCTCGGTAGCCAGCGGTTCAACCAGTTGACCGTTTACGGTCAGGATCCACCGGGACAGGATCCGTGTGTCCTCGAAAAAGACGCCGTGAGGGTATTCCGGGATGATGTCCCCGTTAGCCGAGGAGATACAGAAATTTGAACCTTCCACCAGCGTCACCGCTGCACTCAAAGGCGCGGCCGCCGTGTCTGCGTTCCATCCAGCCATACCAGGCTCCTTCGCGGAGTTACACCGTCACTTCTGACGATTCAAGCCCCGATACGGGGCCCCTTCATTGGATCAACCGACTCTACGCTTCTCGGCGTGCTGGCTCCAGACCCCGTGACTACTCACCGAAACTTCCTGTGCCCGGGCAATTCCAACCAGGGGTCGCGAGTTCCGCCCGGGCCCCAGAGGACAACTATCGGATCAGGATTCCTTGTCCGGCCGGGAGCTACCGGCGGCTGAGAAGGTGACGGCCGATCGTTGGCAGTCCATTCATCCACGGCGACGCAGTTCGCAACTATGTATCAAACTGACACGCTTTGTCCCGTTGCCTAAGGCCGATTCTGGAAGGGATCGAATAGGCCAATCAGTTTAGTGAGTTGATTGCAATGATGAACCGGAAGCTCGCGCACGGTCGGCACGATGAGTGGGTGCGGGCGATCACCGATTGCGGACGAACAGTTCCGGGGGAGCGGTCAAATTGCGACTCGGTGCAGGACAAAGCAAGCTCAGAGTCGAGCGCGCGTTTCAGCCCACCGTTGCGCAGTTTGCCCGATTCGAAGTCTCCCGTTGCAGATCTAAACGTTGCTGGCATCTGGCCGGACATCGCGGCGGCAGTCGCCTAAAGCAAGAGCAAGGTAAGGGAAATGAAGGCTCGAGAAGCAGTCAAGGAACGCAGAATGCACGCTGCACTATCCGATTGGCGTGAGCTCCAAAGCGGTGAGTTCGTCAACATTGTGAGGAACGCAAAAGTGATCGCTCACGGTCGCGTTGAGGAAGTATCCGGGAGCGGCGGCGTCTTGTGGATCGGAAATGAAGAATCCGAAACACAGACATTCCTCAAGTCGGACGGTGTCTCTGTTCGGAGGCGCTGATGCTCGCCTCCACCATTGAACCCCAAACCCGCGCAATTACCTTGAAGGAAACCTAGGGATGGAAGTCCACCACGAATGGGGGGTCGCACGTAGGCCTCGATATCGAGACATGACGCGGTGGAGACCGGCGCGTCACGACCATTTACAGGCCGTCACCGGGGAGGACCCTGTGCTCTGGCTGCAGAACTATCGAGCCTTGCAGCAGCAGCTCTTTGAAGGCTCCAGGTTCGACGTCCTGACCAGATGCAAGAGGGAGGCCATTTCTCATGGTTTCTAAGCTGCAGTCCACTCTGCCAATACAGGCCGTAACTCGGATCCCGGTTCAATCGCCGGTGTACGAAAACAAGGGAAGGTCGGTCACCACGGAAGCCATGTGGCACGTCCAGGCAGAAGCATCACGCGGCGGATCACGTGGGGTCAAAGTCACATGGCATAACGCAGCTTCCTACAGCATCGAACTAAGCGACGAGATACCCGTCGGAATCATCTACGAGTGCCTCGCAGAAAACCCGCCAACAAATCTTGAAGGGAACCCGCCAACGAGAAAGCGCGGACCCTTGGCTGAAGACTGCGGCAAGGATGCGCAACAGTAGACTGTTCGCCGTTAGACCAGCCGAAACAAATTTCTCATCACATGCCAGTCAGATTCGTAGCGATAAGGAAAATACCAACCACCGCCACCATGACCGCAGCCACACTCGCGGAAATGACGGGAATGAAGCGTGTGGACCCGGGTTCCGTCTGTGACGCAGCGGACCGCAAAGAGTCGAAGCGGATGCTTGCCCACCACAGTCCAGCGGCTATGAGAACCAGGAAAATACCGAAATAGACCATCTGATCACCCTCTGCATTGAACATAACAAGCAACCGTCTTTACGTCACTGATCCGCTTCGCCGTCCCTTGCGGCATCGGGACCCAGTACGATTGCCAAATGCGTGCTCGCACGGTCCGGAGCGATCTGAGAACCCTGCATCGCACAACTGAAGCCATCGGTCAGCACGAGGCTCACTTCGGCGCCTCTATCCAGCGCGAGAGCAATCGAGCGCCCTGCGACCGTCATCGACATATCGAAATGATCCGCCTCGGAGCCGAATTCCCAGCGACACCGCAGCACGACGATGACTCGACAATGGTTGCCACTCCCAGGCCTGAAGTACCTGCATTTGCGAACCCGAGCCAAAGACCGCGTGCTCGCTCGTGGCAGTGTATTTGCAATGCGGCTGTTTCCGGGGGCATCGGTTTTTGGAACCCACCCCCCGTCCGAGCGCCACGCTTACCGCAACCGAGAAGCGCAAATGCCGTCGCGACCAGCACGAAAGTAGGCGCCGTCGGAAGTGACGAGTTCGACCTCCTGCACATGGTGGGTCCTCCGCCCGTAGGCCAACGGAGGGGTTTCCGCAGGCATCGTTCGTGAGGGACACGCCGATCGTGGCTCGCGTCAGCGATGAAGGATCCGGAGCAAAGGTAAGCTCTCCCGAAGTCGCCGCCTCAACATCGAAGCGCAGTTCGCCGAGTACGACGCCGGCGGCGACCCAGACCGTTCGGGACTCGGCGTCGCCAACGGTCTTGGGGAATGCGACTGCCCTTTGGTCGTACCCGATAGTTTGATGCGTCGCGGGGGTACTCCGAGCGTCGACGGGCCGAGTCGTCAATCTCGATACCCCGTTCCCGGATCTCCCGAAGTAGCCGAGCAATTTCGGCGGCTCCGACTTCGGCACTCGACATGTTCCGTTCTCATTCATTTCATTATTGGGAATTTTAGGCGGGTGCCGTCGCCGTTGATCTGTCCCAAACGACTCGGGCACAGCGACCTAAATATCGCTGTGCCCGAGGTTGGTCCCGGATTCGTGTGGGTCCGATTGCCAGAGCAGAACTCCCGCACGAATCCGGGCCGCCGACGCTATTTCATGAAATCAGCCAAATTGTCTTTCGTGATCAGCGTGAACGGGAGGGTGTAACGGTTCTCGATCTTCCCGCCCTTGAGGAAATCCGTGACAACCTGCACGGCCTTGACACCCTGCCCGGCTGAATCCTGGCGAACGGTAGCGGTCATGGTTCCGGCTTTGATGGCTTCGAAAGCCGGCTCGGTACCATCGACGCCGAGCACAGCCTTGATTTCCGAGGTACGGTGCGCGTCTGAAATAGCTGAGGCTGCGCCGAGGGCCATTTCGTCATTGTTTGCGACCACGGCGTCGATCTTGCCGGGACCGAATCGCGACAGCGTATCCTCCATGTTTCGCTTCGCGACGTCTCGGCTTCCTTGGGCCTGGAATTCGGCGACGGTCTTGATGTTGGCGTCGATCTTGCTTGTATAGCCAGACTTCCGACGGTCAGTCCATGAGGCGCCGTAGGTGCCTGCGGCAAATACGATGTTGGCACCATTCGGGAACATTTTGTTGATGTACTCGGCCTGCATTTCACCGGCGAGTGTGTCGTCGACGCCGATGTAGCTCTTGTAGTTGATGTTTGCCCCGTCCGCGAATTCAGTCGAGAGGATGAACAGCGGGATTTTAGCGTCCGTGACCCTCTTGGCCGCGGTCTGGCTTGCCTCGCCATCGAGGGGCTGCAGGATCACCGCATCGACCTGCTGGGTGAGCAAGTCCTCAACTTGGTTGAGCTCAGTTCCGACGTCCTTCTTGGCGTCGGTAATGTGCAGCGTGACGCCTTCATCCTTGGCAGTTTGCTGCATGGCCTTCGTCATCTGCGCCAAGTCCGGGTCTTGCAGGTCGAGGACTACTACCCCGATGTTGAACGTCTTGCCGCTCGAATTGTTGCTACCTGCGGTAGCGCCGCCAGCACAGGCGCTCAGGGTGAGGGCACCTGCCGCCAACATTGCGGCCATAGCAGAGAAGCGTGGTTGCATTCTCATAGGTTTACCTTTCGTTGTTTTGTGTGGTGAAGGGATTCAGTTGTTGGTATCCGGGAAGTAGCAAGTGTGTGTTAATTGGTCGATCAATCTGACTTCCAACGGTTGAGAAGCACCGCAAGCACCAAGATGATGCCCTGCATGCCCTGTTGGTAGTACGAGGAGACGCCGAGCAAGTTCATGCCGTTCATCACAACGCCCAACAGGAGCACGCCGACTACAGTTCCGCGGATCGTACCGACGCCGCCGAACAGACTGGTTCCGCCAATCACGACGGCGGCAATCACCTGAAGCTCGTACCCCGTTCCGGCGACCGGCGCCGCACCGTTGAGACGTGCAGTGAGCACCAAGCCGCCGAGGGCGGCAGTAACTCCACCGATGACGTACACCGTGAAGAGCACCCGATTCGTCGAGATCCCGACCTTCTTCGCGGACTCTTCGTTACCGCCGACCGCGTAAACGTGCGAGCCGAATTTCGTCCGGCCCAGCACGAACTCGCACACGACGGCGGCAAGTACAAAAATGACCACGGGGACCGGAATAGGGCCGATGAAACCCGATCCGATCCATTCCGCCGGACCGCTCAGCCCGGAGACGACCTGGCCGCCCGTGATGACGAGGGCCGCGGTGCGAGCAATCGCCATTGTTGCAAGTGTCGCGAGGAAAGGAAGGATCTTTCCCCAAACGACTAGTGCTGCACTCAGGAAACCGACGAGGACGCCCACCCCCAGTCCCGCGATCAGTGGCCACCAGAATGCTTCGCCGGTTGATGGAGCGAAGAGTGCGAACACCATTCCGGCCAGGCCGACGACCGATCCGACGGAAAGGTCGATGCCTGAAGTGATCATGATGAATGTCATGCCGAGGGCGATGAGTCCGATAATCGAGGACTGCCGAACGACGTTGACCAGGTTGTTAAGCGTCAGGAAGTTGGGGGCCGCCATGGCGAGGAAAACCAGAATGAGGGCGAAAAATACCAGGATTCCATAGTCACCGATGAAGCGCTTGATCTTGGTTGATCGTGAGCCTTCCTCCAGTTTCGGCTTGCCCAGCATGACTGCAATCGTGTTTGTCACGAGTCGCTCCTGTTCGTTGAGTAGTCGAACTCATCGGCCGGTGGCTCGCTGACCGCGGCGAGCGAAGTGCTCCCGATCTTGCGGCGCTCCACGGGGACTTCCACGTCGGTGTAGCCGTCGAGTGTGCCATGTGAGATCAGATGCGCAACTTGCGTCTCCGAGATCTCTCCGGTGCGGAACCTGCCAACGATCTGGCCCTGCCGCATGACCGCAAACCGGTCGGCCACTGCGAACGCCTCGTCGAGCCGGTGAGTGATGATGATGACCGCGATGCCCAGGTCCTTGAGCTTCTGGGTGACCTCGATGAGCTTGTCCACCTTGGCGACCGAGAGGTTCGCGGTGGGTTCATCCATGATGATCAGGCGAGCGTCGAAGGCGAGGGCGCGTCCGATCGCGACGGCTTGGCGTTGCCCACCCGAGAGTCGCTTCACCTTGAGACGGGGATTGATCGGTATGTCCAGTCGCGCGAGCACGCGATTGGTCTCAGCCTCCATCTTCTTCCTGTCGATGATGCGGAGCAGCGGACCCAGAATATTCTTCTGCGGCTCGCGTCCAAGGAAGATGTTCGTCCGAACATCAAGGTTGTCCGCGAGGGCGAAGTCCTGGTACACCATCTCGATCCCTTGGTCTCGGGAGGCCGACGGAGTGTGGAACTCGGTGGGTTTGCCATCCATCTCGATGGTGCCCTTATCCGGCTGATACACGCCGGTGAGTACCTTCATGAGCGTTGACTTGCCTGCCGCGTTGTCGCCCAGCAGTGCAAATGTCTCGCCTGGCTGAACGTCGATACTCACTCCACGCAATGCAGACACTGCGCCGAATGTCTTCTGTATGTCTTTGAGTGCGACCAAAGGAGCGGTCACAGGTGGTGCTTCGGTCATCTCATCCTCGTGATTGATAGATCTATGGCCATGAATTTGAACTGGTGAAGCAGATTCGCCAGCGGTTAGCCGATTCAGCATGTGCAGATACGGCACGACGCCCTAGCGTCTGCTCCAGCACTCCGGAGTCTCACCGCTTCATGTAAGAAACTATGAGTGACGGCAGTCATACTCGCGTGTGCCAGTTTGGAACATCTCGCCCCGATGGCGAATGCGCCTCAGGCAACGAACGCTTAAACACAAAACTGCTCCCCGGAAGCCCGAACTGATTTTTCAGTCCAGCTCCGGGGAGCAGTCCAAAAAGTGTGCTCCTCGCTCAGATCTTCTGACGACCAAGGCGGGCATACACATCGGGTCGCTTGGAGCGGAGGAAGAATGCGCAAACAATTCCGCCGAAGAACCCCGTACGCCTTAAGCTTCGAGTACGTTCTCGATCTCGCTCTCGGTCTCCGCGACAGAAGCGATAGCGAGGCTTGCATCATGCGGTGACGCGCTCGAAGCAGCGGCTTCCACCTCGGCGTCTGTGGCCCGGCCAAGACGGGCATACCAAGCGGGACGGAATCGCTTGAAGTAGAGCGCAACCGAGGAACCGGCGATGACGAACGCGACAAGCACGAGGAGCATCCAGAGGTTCTGGCCTGGTTCACCGCCGACGAGCAGGTCGAAGCGCGCGATCGCGAAGACCACCACCGCACCAAGGATCACCAGAGAGACGATCGGCGCAACGAACACTTTCCATGGAGATTCTCCGGCGGGAACACCCGTCCGCTTGAACCACGTGAAAACGGCGAGGCTAACGAGGACCATGAGGATAAGCACGCCCGCAGTTCCGATTCCGCTGCCCGCACCCATCACGAAGGCCGGATCGACCGAGGCAATAGCGAACGGCGCCAGCATGACCGCAACCGCGATCGCAGCAGTCAAGGACGCACGGTACGGGGACTTGTGCCGCGGGTGCACGACCGAGAGGTACTTCGGGAGAGCGTGGTCTGCGCTGAGGTTGAACAAGTAGCGCGCTGCGACGTTGTGAACGGACAGCACCGAAGCGACTGCCGACGTCGTAACCAGGACCATCGTGACCTGCAGGACGCCTGGACCGACGAACCGGGCGAGCGCATCATTGAACATTGTGCCGGCGCCATCGGTGGCCGCAGCCTGCGCCTTCGATCCGAACGCTACGATCAGCGTGTACGCGGACAGCGCGTAGAACAGTCCGATGAGGACGACCGCGAGGTACGTAGCCCGGGGAATCGTCCTGTTCGGCTTGCGGACTTCGTCCCTGTAGAGGGCGGTCGCTTCAAAGCCGAAGAAGTTGCCGAGTGCGAATAGGAGCGCGATGCCGGTGCCGCCGTTGATGAAGTGGGCCGGGTTGAGCGGTGCAAGCGACAGTCCGTCCGAGCCGCCCTTCGCAAGGGTGACGACGTTGAAGATGCCGACGAGGATTACCTCAAGAACCATGACGGTGCCCAGAACCTTCGCCGACAGGTCGATGTGGAAGTGTCCAAGGGTGGTGACAATGATCCACACTGCGGCGCCGCATACCCACCATGGCAGGGCGGGGCCGCCGAAGCTCGTCACCAGGGATCCGATTGTCACACCCGCGAAGCCGTAGATTCCGGCGCAGTTGACGAGGTAGGAGATCGTGGCGAGGTAGGCACTGCCGACGCCGGTCACTCGACCGAGGCCGAGCGAGATATACGCGTAGAACGCGCCGGCCCTGGGAATGTGGCGAGTCATTGTCATGTAGCCGATTGAAAATACCATCAGAACGACCGTCGCGATGATCCACGCCAGTGGCGCGGCTTCGCCGACGAAGCCGATGGCGAAAGCCAAATAGCCGGCGACCGTGACGATCGGCGCGGAAAACGCGAGCACGCTCAGCACGAGTGAGACGGTCCCCAGGTTGCCCGTAAGGCGGTTCTGCTGGTCTTCAGCGGACTGTGCCGCCGCGGGCGTCGGAGAGTTAGTGGCGGATTTCCTATCCATGGTGTTCCGCGATTCTGTTGATGCTGCTTTGGTCATTTTATCCTTTGTCCTCGCTAGATAGACCATGAATGAACGGATGAATCACGCTTGCCGGCGAAAATCGGCAAACTTCCTCGTTGGATCCAACACGACGCCATACGGTCGTTGTGCCGGAAGACGCTCCGGAGGCCTGGATTCACCCGCGTACAACAACTATGACCCGCATCACGTGCACCCCTATGTGCCAGAATGGAACGCCCCGGCTTCAGGCTCAATGACGTCCTACCACCACCCAGAAATGCCACCACTCAAGCAATCAACAAGCCAACCAGAACGCGCGCACACTCACATCAGGCCCTGCATAGCGAGGAATTCATCTAAGTTCCGAGAGGCACACCAACGCGTTTAAGGGCGTCCTCAGAATTCGACCGCCGAGGCGCCTGTGTCAATGGTCCGGCTGTTTGGTGGCGAAGGCTCCTCGATCATCATGAAGTAGATCCGGGGTGCGACCTCCCCGCCTCAGAGTGCCAGGGTGTTCAAATGCCGGTCCGTCGAGGCCTAGTAGTACTTTGTTAGGTTCTTCGGCCAGGGGCTTTTAATCGCCGGTGTGAACTGTTAATTTCGTTGCGTGGGCATGGAAGAGACAAGACTGCGCGTCGAGCTGGAGGACTACGTTGGGGAGGTGTTCGCGTCGTTGGGCCGGAAGGATCAGCGGGCGAAGGGCCGATTGTATTTGCAGGGGCTGATGTTGGAGGGGCGGCGCAAGTCGATGCAGCCGATGGCCGGGCGCCTGGATGTGGACCACTAGCAGTTGCAGCAGTTTGTCACCTCCTCGCCGTGGAAGGTAGAGCCGGTCCGCCGCCGCGTGGCCGCCCTGGCCGAGGAGGCCATCGCGCCGGAGGCGTGGGTGATCGACGATACCGGCTTCAAAAAGGACGGGGTCGCTTCGGCGTGCGTGGCGCGTCAGTATTCGGGCACGCTGGGCAAGATCGGCAACTGCCAGGTTGCCACCACCGTGCACATGGTCACCGATGCGGCCTCGGCCCCGGTGAACTGGCGCCTGTTCGTTCCCGAGGCCTGGGACGATACCTGCGAGCAGGCCGAGGCGGTCGCCGCCCGCCGGGCGAAGGCGAGGATCCCGGATTACGTGCGGAACCGGCCCAAGTGGGAGCTCGCGCTGGAGATGATCGATGAACTCACCCGCTGGGGGCGCACGTGCCCGGTCGCGGTCGCAGACGCCGGGTACGGGGACAACGCGTTGTTCCGGCTCGAGCTGACCCGGCGGTCCATTCCGTGGGTGATGGCGGTCAAGGCCTCCACCAGCGCCTACCCGGCCGATACCGTTCCCGAGCTTGCCGAACGCTCCGGCCCGAAGGGCCGGCCCAGCGTGCCGCGCTACCGGCAGGCTCCGGCCAGCCTGGCCGAACTGGCGGTGGCCGCCGGGAGAAGAGAACTACATCAGGTCACCTGGCGGCACGGCACCAAAAATACCGGCACCAACAAGACCGCGGCCATGAAATCCCGCTTCCTCGCCCTCCGCGTCAGGCCCGCCAGCCGGCACATCGCTCCCGGCGAAGACGGATCACTACCTGAGGCCTGGCTGATCGCCGAATGGCCCACCGGCGCCAAGGAACCCACCGACTACTGGCTCTCAGACCTGCCCGCCAACACACCGGCCAGGACCCTGGTCAGACTGGCAAAAATCCGCTGGCGCATCGAACACGACTACCGCGAACTGAAAACCGGGCTCGGCCTCGCCCACTTTGAAGGACGGTCCTTCCCGGGCTTCCACCACCACGCCACCCTCGTCTCGGCGGCGCACCTGTTCATCACCAGGAAACGCCTCGCCACCCCAAAAGCAGCAGGGGCAGCCTGAGCCTGTACAGGATCCTCAAGGAACTCCAACGGATCCTCATCCGGCAACTCGCCCGCTGCCCCTACTGCCAACACGCCCCACCAACCTAACAAAGTACTACTAGGAGGGAGGACGCCAATGGGACCGACTCCCTGGTCTCCTCCAGGACGCACCATGGGGATGTCGATCGAGGCTGTCGGTGATCGGTTCGTAGCTGGCGGGTCCGAGGTCGGGTGCGCAGGCCCGACGCTTGGGTAGTCCAGGCCCGCGGAAATGGAATGCGACTCGATGGTCTGGGCATCCTCGTCTTGCATCAGGTAGGGCCGGGCGCCGTGCAGGGCTCCCGGGCGTCCGGGCGTCCGAGGGTGATGGCGGCAGCATGGCGGCCGGTTTCGACGCCTTCGCAGCCGGATTCGAAGCCATAGTGCCTGACAGAGGGATCGTCGAGGAAGCCGTGGAAGATGCTGATCGCGTTCGACCCGCCGCTAATGCAGGCGGAGACCCCATCCGGGATACGCCCGGCCGGATTGAGGATCTGGGCCCGTGCCTCCTCGCCGATCACCTCATGGAAGTAGCGGACCATGGCCGGGAATGGATGGGCACCTGCGGCTGTGCCGAGAACGTAGTAGGTGCTCCTTGGATTGGTGACCTAATCCCTGAGGCTTCGGTGATCGGTCTTTCGGGTTCCGCGAATCGTTGGTGGCGGGCGGAACAGTTCTTGTTCAGGTCCGCGACCTGCGCTGTAAATTCCGGGTCGGTCTTTGCCTTCTCGAAGGTGTCCTCCAGCTGCTCTCGCTGTTCCTTGTCGAGGCCAAGCCGCATCCGCCCGCGCGCTTGCTCAGACGGATGCGGCCAAGATTCTGGGATCCCGGAATAGCGCGCCGGCAGCGCTTGACGCCAGACATCGGCTTTTACAAGTCATGAACCGGCGTTCCCGGGGGCCTCCTGGAGGAATTTGTCCTGGGGTCCCTCCTGCAGTCGCCTAATACGCCGCGCCGGAACCGGGGCGTTCCGCTAATTGGCTATGGGCAGCCCGCTTGCGATGGACACAGCGATCCCTTCCTCGGCCGAGCGCTGTGCAGCATCGGCAATCATCAGGGCAGCGCGTCCGTCTTCGAAGCTTGGGCTGCTGGACTGCTCACCGCGCACCAGTTTGATGAATTCATCAAGTTCGAGTGCGTATGCCTGCGCGTACCGTTCGATGAAGGATTCGATGTATGGTTCCTTCGCTTCAACGGATGAGGCTGACGAATAGCTCACGAGCCTGGACTGGACGTTGTCAACTTGGAACATGCCGAGCGCCCCGAACGCCTCGAGGCGCTGGTCGTAGCCGATGGCGCTGTGCCTCGAGTTCGTGATGGTGACGATCGCGCCGGAGGCGGCACGCAAGGTCACCACGGCCGTGTCGAAGTCGCCGTGCTCGCGGGCGCCCGTGTCGAACAGCTGGGCCCCGGTAGCGCTCACTTCGATGATGTCACCGACGAAGAAGCGCGCCATGTCGAAGTCATGGATGGTCATGTCGCGGAAGATCCCGCCCGACACTCCGATGTAGGACGCAGGCGGGGGGCCCGGATCCCGGCTGACGATCGAGAGGTGTTCGAGCTTTCCAATCTCCCCGGCCAGCACCCGCGTGTGCACGCGCGCGAAGCTGGGGTCGAAGCGCTGGTTGAAGCCCAGCGCTACGGGGATCCCGCTCGCTTCGAGCTTCGGACGCAGTGCGTCTACCCGGGCGATGTCCAGATCGATCGGTTTCTCGCACAGGACGGGAAGGCCTGCGTCGATGCAGGCCTCGATCAGCTCGATGTGGGTTGGGGTTGGGGACGCGACGAGCACGGCGTCCAACTGCCCGGAGTGGATAAGTTGTTCTGGCGAGTCAGTCGCGGTGCCACCGAAGCGCGAAGCCACCGACCTCGCTCCGTCGATGAACGGGTCGGCTGTCCCGACCAGTTCCGCCGCCGGATTGGCGGCGATGTTTGCCGCATGGACCTGGCCGATGCGGCCGGTCCCTATGAGTCCGAAGCGTATGGGATTGTGGCTCATGAATTGTCCCCTTCGAGAATCGCAATATCAAAATTCCGCAGGACGGGTTTAGAAATGCTGGTGGGAAACGAAAAGGTGCGTCGGCATTACGAACCGATTCGCACTGAGATCAGGCTGCCAGCCCAACACCGAGACCTTGTGTCCCAGTTTGATACGGGTGCGAGCCAGTCGCGGAAGTGCCCGAAACTCAAAGCCGGGAAGGACGGGCACCATCGCGAGCGCCTCCTTGCTGCTAGTTCTGGTAGAAGTCGGGTTTCGTCGCAAGCATGATCGTATGCCGGTTGCCGGTGCGCGTTGCCTCGATGGCTGCATCGGCGACCGCGATAGGTGCAACTGGTGATGCCCGTCGGGCGCGATGGCAACCTCATACGGGTACCCTCAGTAGGAACCACAGCGCCCGGCATAGGTTCTGCGCCTTCGGTGTTCGACCATCACCCGCGCCTCTCTCGGGTAGCAGGACTCCGAGGCACACGGGCTCCGGAGGCGGACCACTCAAGGTGCCCGAGCAGAGCCCGATGGGCTGTCGCGAAGTCCTCCCGGCTCACTGCATGTGGATTCTGCGCGAGCCAGCGATGGTGGCCGAGGTCAAGAATCAGCTTCTCGTCGACGTTCGAGCGGGGGGGCGACGGACGGCTGCGGCCGTAGACTCCAATTCGTTTGTCCTTGCCTTAAAACTGGCACTGGGTCAGCAGATGGGCGGTTTCGACGGCGCCCCGTTGGGTGTGGATCGGCACCGGACTGGCCCGGGTCAGAGACGAACCTCAACTTGAGTAGCTGGCGCTCCAGCTGCTACTCGAACAGCGTGCGCAGAGGAGCGTTCAGGAACGTACCGGTGGGATCGAGTTTCCTCCGGACCCCGATGAAATCGTCCCACCGAGGGTAGCGCTCCCGGAGGATGTCCGGAGCAAGGAAGTACTGTTGTTTGCCCCAATGCGGCCGCGCATCGAACTCGGAAAGTACGAGGTCGATGGTGTGGAAAAAGGGCAAATTATCTCCGCCCTTCGTTCGGCAGAATCCGATCGCCACGGAATCCCGGCCGTACATGGGCGACAGCCAGGATTCGTCCCGCGCCACAGTCCGTGCTTCCATTGGAAATTCGTCGGGGAAGCGGTCCATCACGGGCAGGACTGCTGCGAAGGCATCGTGAGCCCTCTCGTAGGGAACGAAGTACTCCACTTCTTCCCACGGCGTCGGATAGTGGTCAGGGTAAATCCTGTACGGACGGTTGAGGCGCGCAGCCGGTGTGTAATCATCCTCCGCATCGGCGGGGACTGTGTCGTAGATGCGCACTAAGGTCGGGTCATCCATGCTGTCCGGCAGCGATGGCAGGATCGCCGACATGTCGTACATCGGTCCACGAACGAAGCTGAAGTGCCGGTGCCTACGGTTCGCTTCATCCCATTCGGCCAGGACTTGTGCAAAGGGCTGGAAGGTCAGCGATTCTCTTAATTTGAACGCTGGCTCAAGCTGCAGATCGATGCTAACGAGGATCCCAAGCATCCCCGATGAGGCTCGGAGAGCCGGCAGCCGTGGATCGTCGGGGCCTATTCGCTCCAGTTCGCCGGATGCCGTTATCAGCTCTGCGCCGACGACTGCCCCGGACATTGCGGTGAATTGCAGTCCCGACCCGTGGGTTGAGGTGCTGACAGCGCCTGCGATTGTCTGGAGATCAATCGCGCCCTGGTTCTTCAGGGACAAGCCTGCGTCCCACAGGGGCCCGCCCATCTCAGAGATTTTCGTACCGGCCTGGATGCTTGCCCGATTCGCGGTTTGGTCAATGTCGATAATTCCCGACAGGGCCGAGATGTCAAGGACGATTCCATCGGTGGGAACGAGCGGGGCAAACGAATGACCGGACCCCACCGGACGGACCGAGATCCCCCGTTTGGTCGCGTCGGCCACTATCTCGCTCACGTGCTCAACAGAAACGGCCTTGACGACCGCCTCGGGCGAGCAGCCTTGAGTGCCGGCCCAGTTACTCCATGTCGTTTGAATGCTCATGTTGTTCAATCTCCGGTCCTGCGACGCATAGCCCGGTCGCTTTTGGGAATGATTCATTGCTGAAAACGCCTCATGCTTCGGCAGTTGGCCCGAGCCACATTCCGGAGCACCCCTCTACACCTAGCGCAGCTTTTCCTGATGCTGTCTCCAACGGGTCAGAAGACAACCGAGTGTTCGTCTGTCAGGGTCGCCCCAAGTTAAGGAAGCTCGGTCGGCCCGGATCAGTCGATCATTTGCCGGCCAAGCCGAACGTAAATGTCCGGTCGCCGGGAGCGCAGGAAGAATGCATAGACAACGCCTCCAAAAAACAACGCGAAGGTGAAGCTCATAAAAATGCCCGTCATCTCAGCTGAGCCGCCAATGAGTTCGGGGTAGTTTGCGATTGCCAAGTAGGTGACTGCCCCGAGGAAGACCACGCTGATGAGCGGGGCAACGATTGTTTTCCATACTGACTCCGGCGCGAAACTGCGGCGACGCAGGAAATACACGAGGACGGCGAAACTGGTGATGAACATCAGCAAGAGCACAGCGAAGGTTCCGCTGCCGCTGGCAATCGGATACAGAGCATCCGGGGAGACATCCAACACGGCGAAGATTACTGTCGCCACCGCCCAGATGAGACCGATAGCGATTGCGGCAACATAGGGTGATTTGTGCCGGGGGTGTACGCGTCCAAAGAACGCGGGAACGGCGTGATCGGCTGCAAGGGAGAAGCCGTAGCGCGCTGCGATGTTCTGGATGGACAACATGCATGCCAGCACGGATGTAATGAGGAGAATCGTTGTAATATCCGCGAAGGTCTTTCCCACAAGGACTCCTACGGCGTTGTTGAACAGATTCACGGTGTCGCTTGACGCTGCCGCCTGTACGTTGTCCGGACCGAAAAAGGCGATGAAGGCCGACGCGGCGACCGCGTAGAAGAGGCCGATTCCGGCGACGGAGAGGTATGTGGCACGGGAGATTGTCTTGTCCGGATTCTTGACCTCGTCACGATAGATGACAGTGGCTTCGAAACCGAAGAAGTTGCCGACAGCGAACAGCAATGCCAAACCCACGGTCGCATTGGTTACCGATGACGGGGCGAATCCTGCGCTCTGTACTGTCTCGAGTCCTTTGGCTGAGAACGAGGCCACATCGAAGACAACAACGATGGCTACCTCAAGGAGCATTACTGCTGTGAGCAGTTTCGCGGAAAGGTCGATGCGGTTGTAGGCAAGGGCCGTTGTGACTGCGGTGATGGCCAGCGCGTACCAGTACCAGGGGATTTCCGGACCGTTCAAGCTGCTCACTACGAATCCTTGCAGCGTCACTCCGAAAAATGAAGGAGCGAAGAATCCTATGAAGATGTACCCGAAGAGCGCAAGGAAGGCGCCGCCGAGGCCGGCTGGTTTGCCGAGTCCGGCCGTGACAAACGAGTAGAAACCCCCTGGCGACTGGACGCTGCCGCTCATCTTCACGAAACCAACGGAGAAGATCAGCAGCATGAGGGTGACCAGGACGTAGATAGCCGGAGCCGTCTGACCGCTGAACATCAGCAGGACGGGAAGGGTTCCGGCTACCGTGGCCAGCGGCGAAGAGAACGCGAGCACGTTCATCACTAGTTCGCCCACCCCCATGTTGCCATTGAGCCGGCTTTTGGGAGTGGAGCTCGTCGCCTTTGGTTTGTCGATTGTTGTATTGCTCACGTAATCCTCGTCACTAAAGTATGAGTGCCGACTCACAGTATCGACAGCTGGACAGGCAGGGGTGTGCCAGTCTGGGACAGCTCGAGGATCGAGCGGGTCAGCGTGACGGCACGGTCCAGCACTTCCGCGAGTTCCACTTGCCCAGCCGTTCGGCCACCCCATCGCTTGACCCCATCCAGAAGGGTAAAAATCACCCGCGTTGTTTCGGTAGTGAGGCTGTAGCCCATCTCCGCTGCCGCGGCGGCAAACATGCCTTCGTGGAAGCCAACCAACGCCCCGACTTCATCCCGGACCTCGTCGCTGAGAAAATGCGTGACGCGATCTGTGGCGATCAGGAGGTCCCATAGCTCAGACTCGGGTTGCAGCAGCTGGTGTGAAAGGTAGAAGCGCACCAGGGCCGCCCAATATTCCTCGGCTGATCCGGCATCCCTGGCTGCGGCGAGCAGCCCGCGGGCGAAGTCGTGAGTGAACGACAGGAGTGACGCGGCGACAATTTCGCCCTTTCCTTGCGGAAAGCTTGAATAAAGACTCGGAGCCTTCATTCCAAGCTCCCGCCCCAAGGTCCTCATCGTTACCGATTCGAGTCCGCCGCTGGTGGCCAGCCGCAAGAATGCAGCCAAGATGCGTTGCTGCGCAGGAGTGTGGGGAGGTCGGTCGCGACTGAACAAGAAGGCGGCGATTGACGCGGTCGCTTGCTCGCGCGGCACCTGAATCATTCCAACGTCACCCCCGTTATCCATCAACACAAGAATAGCTAACGACCGTTCGTAAGTCATCAGTCGGAGCCGCCCGGATGGCAAGCAGCTTCCCCCGGAGGAGCTCAATCGCGTCGGCGGCGGTTTAGGGACTGGCTATGTTCCCGGTGTTGGCCACGGCGACGGGTCGCGTGTGTCGCGGCCTTCTGCCATGTCCTGATGGAGTCGGTGAACGAGCTTTCCGGATCGCCTGAGCGGAACGTTGGTGCGTTCGCCAAGATCGGTCTCACTGAAGGTTGCTGACGCCCGCAGCCATTCGACATGCCGTCCTTGTGCGAGCTTCCTGTTCATCATCGAGATCAACTCTCAAAAATATTCGGTTTGTTCGGTCCCTTCCAGCGTCCGTCCCGTGACGCGAAACCAACCGTGCCAGTTCGGGACACGGTCGCACCGGAATGGGGTTCACCGTGTGCCGATGCTTGTGAAGAAGATGAAAACCCCGGCGGCGGCCACCAAAAAGGCAGCGGCCCCCGGGGAAACCGCGTAGATTCCGTAGAATGTGCCCGGGCTTCGCGGCTGACGTCCGGCCCTGGCGAAGAAGTGGCGGCCCAACAGGCGCAACCCGGCCGCCACCAGGATCAAGAAGAGGCCGACGTACTCCATTAATCCACCCAACGAGCATTGTGCGGGTCCAGTGCCAGAGCCAGGTGTTTGCCGGAGCGCTCCGGGTCGATCTGTGAGACCTGCATGGCGCAGCTGAAGCCGTCGGTGAGGACCAGGGCGTCTGAATCACCCTTCGCCAAGGCGGGTATGACGGAGTGTTTGGCGACCTTCATCGACATGTCGAAATGCTCAGCCTCGAAGCCGAAGTTGCCGGCCACTCCGCAGCATGAGGACGATTCCACAAGGTTCGGGACGCCCCAGGTCTCCAGGATGCGTTTCTGTGCGCCGGAACCGAAGACGGCGTGCTCGTGGCAGTGGGTTTGCAGCACTGCTGTTTCCGGCGGCAGGGTCTTTGGCTTCCATCCGCGTTGCATGGCTTCGTCTACGGCCACCGAGAATGACCGGACCCTTGCCGCGACCCGGGCGGCGGCGGCGCCGCCCACGAGCTTCGGACCCTCGTCCCGGATGGTCGCCGCGCAACTCGGTTCGAGGACGACGATGTCCCGGTCCGTGCCGTCATCGAGCTTGCTGATCAGCCGGGCCAGCCGCCGTCGGGCACCGTCGCGCTGCCCGGTGGAGATCCAGGTGAGGCCGCAGCAAGCGTCCGGTGTACAGCCAACTGAGCTGCCGGATTCGCGGAAGATCCGCGCCGCAGCCGGCACCACCTCGGGTCGGAACGCGCGGGTAAAGCTGTCGATGAACAATAGGATGTCCGCGTTCCCGGTGAATCCGGCTTCCCGGATCCGCTGCCGGATCCTGGCCGACTGCGCGAAGTCCGGAAGCCGCCGTCGCGCGCTGACACCCAACAGCTCCCCCAAAGCCCGGAACAGGCCAATGCGCGTACCGAGGTTGGCAAGCGTGGAGACCCTCGTCAGCAGCGGCAACCAACGCGGCAACCAACCAATCGAATAATGCGTGAACGGCCGCAGGCGGCCACGATAGTGCTCATCCACCAGCTGCGACTTGGCTTCCGCGATGTCCACACCCGTGGGACAGTCGGTTGAACACGCTTTGCAGGACAGGCAAAGATCCAGCGCCTCCCTCACTTCCGGGCTTGACCAGCCGTCATGGCTCGTCCCCTTAGTCCTGGTAAGTTCCTGCAGTACTCTCGCCCGTCCACGCGTCGAATCCTTTTCGTCTTTGGTGGCCCGGTAGCTGGGGCACATGAACCCGCCGGTCGTCGCCCTGCAGCGTCCCACCCCGATGCAAGCGTGGGTATTGCCCATGAAGGGGCTAACCACCGAGAGCAACTCACGGTTTTCGGAGGAAGGTACGACGGCGGCATCCAGGACCGCGCCCACCTCGCCGTGGTCGGAGACAGGTTGAGGTAGGCCTTCCAGGGCGAGCGACGCAGAGAAGGGCGCCGGGTCCACGATGATCCCTGGGTTGAGGATTCCTGCCGGATCCCAGAGATGTTTGAACGCTTTGAAGACGGCCAACATCTCGCGGGAGTACATCACCTCGAGCAATTCGCCCCGCGCCCTGCCGTCACCGTGCTCTCCGGACAGCGACCCGCCATGGGCGACCACGAGCGTGGCCGCTTCATGGGTGAAATCGCTGAATGCCTGCCGGCCGGCGTCACTGCGAAGATCGTAATCCAGCCGCATATGCACGCACCCTGCACCGAAGTGTCCGTACATGAAGGCGGTATAGCCGTACTTCTTCACTAAAGGCAGCAAATCCGCGAGATAGTCGGCCAGCCGCTCCGGAGCGACAGCCGAATCTTCCCAACCTGGCCACGTCTGCACACCATCGATGCGCCTTGACGAGAGTCCTGCACCGTCTTCGCGAACGCGCCACAGCTTTGCGCGTTCCCGGGGTTCGGTAACGATTGCATGGTCCACGATCCGGCCGTCGGCGCGGAGCTTTTCCGCCAGACGTTCGCAGTCGGATGCTGCTTGGTCGATGGTTTCGGCCGAAAACTCGACCATGAGGAAGGCCTGGCCCTTCGGCAGGGAATCAACACTCGCGTCCCCCCTGCGGTGGCGCATGATATCCACAATCGATGCATCCAGGCCTTCGATCGCGCTTGGCTTCGCCGCCAAAATAGTCATCACATCGCGGGCCGACTCGATGGTGTCCTGATATCCAAGGCACAGGAGCGCCGTGGTCCGGGGTTTTGGGACCAGTCCGACTTTGGCCCTTACTATGATGGCGCATGTGCCTTCGCTGCCCGCCAAAGCGCCCGCGATGTCCAGACCGTTTTCCGGCAGCAGATGGCCCAGGTGGTACCCGGAGACCTGACGCGGAATTTTCTGCAGTTCTACCCGCAGCGGAGCCATGTTTGCCCTCGCCAGTTCATTCAAGCCTTCCAGCAACTCACTGGCCCGGACCACGGAGTGGTGATCTGTCACGTCCACCGCCCGAAGGAAGTCCCGTCCGGCATGCAGGTGGGCGCCGTCAGCAGTAATGAGTTCCAACTCCTTTACATGCTGGGTCATCCGCCCGTAGGCCACCGAGTGGTTACCACAGGCATCGTTGCCGATTGAACCGCCGATCGTGGCCCGCGTCATTGAGGAAGGGTCAGGAGCGAAGGTCAACTTCCCGTGCGTGGTTTTCTCAACGTACGAGCGCAACTCGCCCAGGACAACGCCCGCATCCGCCCAGACCGTGGCCTGGTCGGCGTCGAGGCCTTCCACTGAAACCATGCGGCGGGAGAGGTCGATCACCAAGCCCTCACCGATCGCGTTTCCTGCCATGGAGGTGCCGCCGCCCCGTGCGATAGTCGGCACGTTCGAAGCGGAACACGCCCGCACAACCTTCCGAAGGTCGTCGACGCTTCCTGGGAAAGCGACGGCGGCAGGCCGGACGCGGTAATTCGAAGCATCGTAGGAGTACTCGGAGAGCCTTCGGGAAGAGTCGTCCACCTCGATGCCCTGCTCGCGCAAACTCACAAGAAGCTGCCTCAGGGTTGTGTCCCGGTCGTCACCATGCGGCATATTTGCGTTCTCCAATCGACGTGGTGGAAATCTAGGCAGGCTGGCACCCTGCTGGAGTGTGCCAAAACCGAACGGGCACAGCGGGTGGATCCCCTGCGCCCGTTCATGTGGGAACTGCTTATCTCAAGCTTTGTTCGTGAGCGTGATCGCCGGCGGCAGGGGTCAGCTCCTCACCATGAGGCTGTAACCGTCAGCCCTGTGAAAGAGGCGACGTTCACCTACTGAAACGACCCAGACGATTTCTCCGTCGGGAGTCTTGTCGTCCACATAACCATCGTGCGGAGGCCAGCCTGCTCTTTGCAGTCGAACGGGGTCTCCCACTGCTGCTTTTTCCCAAAAAGCGACCGGTTGGGGCATTTTCGCGTTCAGTTCTCCACTGGCATTATGCGTTGCACTCATGGGGCGATTACGGGAGTGTTGCAGCAGCCCGGGACGCCACTTTTGGAGCTGTCGCCCCCAGCTTTTTGAGATCCACCGCGTCATTGAGAGGCTGCCCCGTTTTCCACCGCTCAAGGTTCCGGGCGAAGCAGTCCACAACTCGGCCGCGCCAACCGATCAGGTCTCCTGAGGCGTGGGGGGACACCAGGATGTTCTTGCGGCTCCACAGGGGGTTACCAGGTGTAAGCGGCTCATGCTCAAAGACATCCAGGGCTGCCGCGCCCAGGTGACCTGCGTCAATGGCTTGGAGGAGGTCCTGCTCCACCACCACCGCGCCACGCCCGACATTTACGAGGCGGGAGCCCGGTCGCATTTTGTCGAACCGTGCAGCATTGAACAGGCCACGGGTCTCCTCGGTGAGCGGTACGGTCAGCACCACGTCCTGGGCCTCACCGAGGAGTACGTCGAGATCGTCGAAGGACGCGATGGCGCCGAGCTGGGCATCATCACGGGCGGATCTTCCAACGACGGTGACGTCCATGCCGGCTGCGCGCAGCAGGAGGATTGTCTCGCGGCCCACGGGCCCAGGACCGACCACCAAGACTTTCCTGCCCAGGAGCGGCTCGGTTTCGCGGTGCTGCCACGTGCGGGCCTGCTGCAACTCAATGGTGCGGCGAAGGTCCTTGGTGAACATCAGCAAAACTCCCAGAACCCACTCCGCGATGGGCCGTTCGCACACTCCACGGGAATTGCTCACCACAATGTCGCTATTGACGATCTCATCGGTCATCAGGCTGTCTACTCCGATGCTGGAGGTGTGGATCCAGCGCAATTCCCCTGGACCCACTTCGCGCAGAAGCTTGGTGCGGAAGTCATTAAGGAACAGGATTTCGGTTCCGGGCAGTGCGGCCCGGAAATCGTCTGCCGTCCGGACCACCACGACCTCGGCCTCAGCGTCCAGCCGCTCAACAGGCGGGACAGGACGGCCCTCCTGGACGATGGTGATCACTTTGGGTCGAGACATCTTTCTCTCCTTTCAGTCCGTCCTTCTCAGACGGCGGCGCATCTGTAGTTGTGAGCCCTGCTCTTACCAGCCGCCTTGCCAGCCGCTCATCAGGCCGTAAGGCAGCCGTTGGGGCTCTTCGTCCGGCAGGCCCTTCAGGAAATCGAAGTCACAGCCTTCGTGCGCCTGATTGACGTGGTCGATGAACAGCCGGCCGTATCCACGCCGGTACTTCGGCTCGGGGAGCTTGAGTTCGGCCAGTCGGTTCTCGATTTCTTCCGCTGGCAGGTCCAGGTCGAGGCGCTGGTTCTCGACATCGAGAACGATCGGGTCCCCGTCCCGAACGATCGCGAGCGGACCGCCGACGGCTGCTTCGGGGGAAACATGCAGGACGGTTGTACCGAAGGCCGTTCCGCTCATGCGAGCGTCTGAGATCCGTACCATGTCCCGGACTCCTTTGCGAAGGAGCTTCTCCGGAATGGGAAGCATGCCCCACTCCGGCATGCCGGGCGCTCCGACCGGACCGCTGTTGCGGAGCACAAGTACGGAGTCCTCTGTAACGTCGAGCTCCGGGTCATCGATCCTGCGTCCGAGGTCATAGATGTCCTCGAAAACGATCGCGGACCCCTTGTGCTGCAAAAGATCTTTGGAGGCTGCGCTGCGCTTGATAACGGCGCCGTTGGGGGCCAGGGAACCGCGAACGACGGCGATGCCACCGGAGGCGTCAAAGGGCTCGTCAAGACTACTGACTACGACGCCGTCAGGCTCAGGGGCGTCCATATAACCCTTTTCGAGGGTCTCGCCGCTGACCGTGATGACATCTTTGTTCAGCAGCGGGGCAAGCGCTTTGAGCACCGTGGGAATTCCCCCGGCTTCGAAGAGCTGTTTCACCAGGTACTCGCCGGAAGGGCGCACGTTGACGATACGCGGAGTCCGCTCCGAGATCTCGTGGAACCGGTCCAGCTCCAGCTCGTATCCCACGCGCCGTGCAAGGGCCAGGAGGTGGACCACCGCGTTGGTCGAGCCACCCACTGCCATCAGGAGCGTGATCGCATTGTCGAAGGCTTCTTTGGTCAGTACTTCGCTGGGCTTTGGACCCTGCGACAAAGCCATCTCCACTGCGCGGCGACCTGTAGCTTCTGCCGCGGCGCCACGACGCGAATCGACAGCGGGAATGGAGGCGGTGCCGGGTAGGCACATGCCGAGGGCTTCAACGAGGGAGGTCATGGTGGACGCGGTGCCCATCTCGCTGCAGTGACCTGCCGACGGTTTCGCGGCAGATTCCAGTTCATCAAAATCTGATTGCTTGATTTTCCCGGCCCGCAGCTCGTCGGCGAATTTCCAGGTGTCCGTTCCGACGCCGAGTTGCTTGCCCCTGAAGTGTGCCGGCTCCTGGGGTCCGCCGGTCAGCATGATCGTCGGAATGTCGGCACTGGCCGCGCCCATGAGCTGGGCGGGAACCGTCTTGTCACAGCCTCCCAGCAACACGATGGCATCCAGCGGGTAGGCACGAATGGATTCCTCGACGTCCATGGCCATCAGGTTCCGGAACTGCATGGCGGAAGGCTTCATGAGGCTCTCGCCCAGGGAGATGGTCGGGAACTCCAAAGGCAAACCGCCAGCCATCAGGACGCCCCGCTTGACAGCATCGGCCAGCAGCTTGAAATGGATGTTGCAATTGACGAGCTCTGACCAGGAGTTCGCTATGCCGATAACCGGCTTGTCCTTGAGGGCGAAGCGCGAGAAGCCTTCTGCCTGGATGGCCGTACGGTGCACGAATCCCGTGAGGTCCTGCGGCGCGAACCATCGCGCGCTGCGGAGGTCGTTGTAGTTCGACTCTGGCATGTCTTTCGAAGCTCCTTGGCTTGTTCTATATCTTCGGGTTTTGGTGAGGCGGTTACGCGGCGGAAGTGCCGCCGTCGAAGGCCATGCTGGTTCCGGTTGCGAAGGTGCCGTCGACGGCAAGGAAGTAAATGGCCGCGGCCACCTCATCCGGGTCCGCGAGCCGGCCCAGTGGCACAGTGCTCTTTTTCTGCTGCAGGGCAAGGACCGGGTCCGGTTCCGATTCAAGGCCCGTCCTCAACATGGGCGTATCAATAGGCCCCGGGCAGATGACGTTGACGCGGACATCCGGGGCCAGCTCCAGAGCCAACGCCTTGGTGAGTCCCACGACGCCGGCCTTCGCTGCGCAATAGTGGGCCAATCCGGGGACTCCCATAATTGCGAGGTCCGAGGCGACATTGACCATCGCTCCTCCACCGGCACCGCGCATGTGGAGGCCGGCTTCCCGGGAAACGTAGAAAGTGCCGGAAAGGTTGGTCTCCAGAACCTCATGCCACCGGTGTTCATCCAAGTCTTCAAGGGCTGCATAGCCGGCAACCCCCGCGGCGTTGACCGCCACGTCGAGTCCGCCAAGCGAATGGATTGCTCCGCGGACCCCGTTCCTGGCCGATTCAGCGTTTGCGACATCGGTCGCCACAACGTGCACGCCCGCGCCGATCTCCCGCGCAACTCGCTGCAGTTCATCTGACCGCCGGCCCAGCAGTGCGACACGGGCGCCCCGTCGGGCAAAAAGTTTGGCGGTCGCTTCCCCGACACCGGATGTGGCACCGGTGACGAGAACCCTCAACGGTTCCGTTCTCGCTTGTTCGCTGCGGCTCATCATCGTCGACAGGACCCCTCATGGTTGGCGTGGTCTAGGTTGTGTTCCACTAAACCAGCGCCCCGGTCCCGCCCGATGTCTCACATTGAGACACAGGGGATGCCTCTGTGCCTCATATGCTGATCGACAGATGGTGCCCCTTGCCGCGGCACCATTTCCAAGAAACCATTGCTAGACGGAGGAGTTCCCTTGAAAGACCAGAACCGCATCGGCGTAGGCCTGATTTCGGTAGGGTGGATGGGGCGGTTGCATTCACGTGCCTACCTGGCCACCAAGCAGTTTTTCCCAGAACTGCCCCGTCACCCCGAGTTGGTGATTGCGGCCGACCCTGACGACGCCGGACGACATCACGCCGAAGACGCGCTTGGCTATGCCGAGACTGCCACTGACTACCGCAAGGTCCTGGAGAACCCTGATGTGGACGTGGTCTCCATCTGTTCCCCGAACTTCCTGCACCATGAGATCGCTTTAGCAACGATCGAGGCGGGCAAGCACTTCTGGATCGAGAAGCCCATGGGCCGTAGCGCACGGGAATCCCGGGAGATCGCCCAGGGTGCCGAGGCCGCGGGCCTCATCACCTCGGTGGGCTTCAACTACCGTCACGCTCCAGCAATCGCCGAGGCACGCCGCCTCATACGCTCGGGCGCCATTGGCCGGATCACGAATGTCCAGATCCGTTTGCTGACGAGCTACGCTTCTGACCCGAACCAGGTATTCACGTGGCGCTACGAGCAGGCCCGTGCAGGCTCCGGCGTCCTCGGTGACATCTTGAGCCACGGGTTTGACCTTGCCCAATTCCTGGTCGGCCGCATCGCCTCGATCAACGCCGTCACGGAGACCTTCATCAAGGAACGCCCCCTCCCGGCAGGTACTTCCTCGAACTCCTTCAACACCGGTGAGGCCTCGGATGTCACCCGTGAAGTGGAGAACGAAGATTACACCGCCATGCTCGCCCGCTTCGAGGACGGCGCTATCGGCATGTTCGAGACGACCCGCGTGGCCATCGGCCCGCATGCCGAGTACATCGTGGAGGTCTACGGCACCGAAGGATCCGTCCGCTGGAACTTCGAACGCATGAACCAGCTGGAAGTCGCCACGGACCGCAGCGGCTACCGCACCATCATGACCCCGCCGTCCTTCGGCGAGTTCGGCCGCTTCCAGCCCAACGCAGGTCCGGGTATCGGCTTCAACGACCTCAAGACGATCGAAGCAGCACTGTTCCTGCGGTCCGTCGCCGAAGGCAAGCAGCTGGGCCCATCGGTCGCCGATGGCTGGTCAGCATCCGAGCTGGTTGACGCATCATTGCGCAGCGCCGCGTCCGGCGCCTGGATTGAGGTTCCCGAGGTCTCTGGCACCACCACGTACCAGGCATAGCCCCGCCAACAAGAAATAAGAGGCCGGATCGAAATTGAACTGCTCCCCGAAGGTTGGACTGAGAAATCAGTTCTAACTCTCGGGGAGCAGTTTATGCGCGTCAGCAGTTCGTTATCGGAGGAACAGCGCGAGGGCGCGATCGCCTTGTTTGAGCTCGCCTTGGCGCAGGAGTTCCAACTGTCGTCACCGACGCTCATCAAGAAGTGGGCCGGTCAGTACCGCAGCGAAGGCGAAGAGGCCCTGCGCCCGAAACCCAAGGGCCGCCCAAAAGCACCTACCGAGACCCCGGCACGGCCGGAGTCGGAACCGCAACGGTTGCGCAATGAGAACGAGCGACTCCGGGCAGAAGTAGCCTTCCTGGGAAAAGTTCAGGCCTTGAGGGACGGGGAACGGCGCTAAAGGTCCGCGCCGTCATCGCCCTCAAGGCTGAGCACCGCCTGGATCTACTCCTGGACGTGGCCGGATTGGCTCGTTCAACGTTTTGCTACCACCAGGGCCGCCTACAGGCTCCTGACACACTGGAGACACTCAAGTCCGAGATCACGGACATCTTCAAGAAGAACCACGCCCCGTACGGGCACCGGTGCATCCACACGGAGCTGGCCAAGCAGGGGTGGTCGGTTGCCAAGAAGACCGTGTTGAAGCTGATGCGTGCCCTCGGGCTGGTCTGCAAGGTCCGCCGGAAGAAGCGCTATAGCTCCTATCAAGGTGCGCAGGACAGTATTGCCGCGAACGTGCTGAACCGAAAGTTCGACGCCACGGCCCCGAACGAAAAGTGGGTGACCGACGTGACCGAGTTCAGCGTCGGAGACCGGCCAGCGGCACCCTCACCGCACTCACCGACGAGACCGCCACCCTCCGCGCCGCACTCGACACCCTCGCCAGGAGCGTGCGGCGTCAGGAAGAACAACTCCGGAAACCAACCACCCGAAAAAGCTGAATCCTTAACCGGCCAATCCCCGGCATACAGGGCTATTAGCCGGATAATGCTCCGACAACGCGGTGATGGAGAACTTTTTTCGGACACCTCAAGGAAGAGCTCTTCCACCACGTCCGGTTCCTCACCGTCGACGCACTGAAAACAGCACTGCACGAGCACATCCACTGGTTCAACACCGAACGGATCCCGGCAAAGCTCAAGGGCCTGAGCCCGGTGCAATACCGTGCCCAGGCCCTAGCGGCTTAGGATCTTATTTGGCCAGCCCAACTTCCGGGGACCAGTTCAAAATGATCCGGCCTCTCGTTTTCTGCGGTTCTGTGGTTACTTATTTCGCGAAACGGAACAGCTTCTTGTTGGCGAACTCCAGCATGCCCACCTTGCCCAGTTCCCGCCCGTAGCCGGATTTCTTGACGCCGCCGAACGGAACGTCAGCGCCGCTAAGGTCGTAGGCACCCACGAAGACCATGCCGACGTCGAGCTGGTTGCCGACCCGTTCGGCGCGCTTGAGGTCCTCGCAGATCACGACAGAGCCAAGTCCGTACGGGGAGGAGTTTGCGAGCTTGATGGCTTCCTCGTCGCTGCTGACCTTGTACAGTTGCGCCACCGGACCGAAAAGCTCCTCGCTGTAGACATCCATTGAGGGTGTGATGTTGGTGATTACCGTTGGCGTGAAGACGTTTCCCTGGGGCTGGTTGTTGCCGACCAGGATTTCGGCGCCCTGATCGAGGGCGCCCTGCACCTGCTGGGTCAGGAACTTAGTGGCAGCGTCCGAGGAGAGCGGCCCAAAGTCCCCGTTTTCGTAGGATTGTCCGGCAATCGCGGCCTTGAACTTCTCGGAGAATTCGTCGAAGTACTTGTCCATGACGACGATTCTCTTGGAACCGTTGCAGGACTGTCCGGTGTTGCCCATGCGGCCCATGATGGCCTTCTTCACGGCGAGGTCGATGTCATTGGTGTCGAGCACCAGGAATACGTCAGCACCGCCGAGCTCCAGGACGCATTTCTTCAATGCGCGCCCGGCCTGCTCAGCAACAATCGCACCAACCTGTTCCGAGCCCGTCAGCGATACACCCTGCACACGGTCGTCGGCGATGATGTCCGAGATCTGCTTGTGCGTGGCGAAAAGGTTGACGTACGCGCCTTCGGGGAACCCTGCGTCGCGGAAGAGTTCCGCCAGGGCCAGTGCCGACTCGGGGCACTGGCTGGCGTGACGCACAATGACGGTGTTGCCCAGGATGATGTTGGGGATCGCGAAACGAGCCACCTGGTAGTAAGGGTAGTTCCACGGCATGATGCCGAGGATCACTCCGAGGCCCTGGTACCGGAAAAAGCTCCGCAGGCCGTCTGCAACTTCGAGTTCCTCATCGGCAAGCCACTCTTCGGCGTTCTCGGCGAAGGCGGTGGCGATGCTGGCTGAAAACTCGGCTTCCCCGACCGCCTGGTGCAGCGGCTTGCCCATTTCCCGGTTGATGATGGCTGCGAGCTTGTCCTTGCGCTCAACGAACAAGTCAGCCAGGCGTTTTGCCAAGGCTGCGCGCTCCGCGACGGTGGTGGTGCGTGACCACTCCTGGTACGTCTTCTGGGCAGCGCTGAGACCTGCTTCGATCTCTGCATCTGTGGCCGCAGGGTACTCTGCGTGGGTGGTACCTGTGGCCGGGTCAATAACAGCGAATGCGCCCATGGTGAATGCTCCTTTTCGAGGGATGTTGGATCCAAACAGGGCCGGACGGGACCGCCCCTCAAAGACGATCCCGCCCGGTAACGCCTAGCTGGCGTCGGGTACGGTGGTAGCCGCGTAGTAGCGCTGGCGGGCACGGCCTTCGAGGTGCTTAGCAGTACCTTCCTGGCTACCCGGGCGCTGGGACGTCATCGGAACTCCAACATCCCAGAAGGAGCCGTTGCCGGACAGGTACCGCCACGGTTCCACATGGGCGACGATGACTGCGGGACCTTCGACCTCGCGTGCTTCGGTCAGCGCCGCAGTGAACTCCTCGACCGTCGTCGTGGACCAGGCGGCGCAACCCATGCTCGCGGCATTGGCAGCGATATCGAACTCAAGAACCGCCCCGTCGAGACGGCCGGACTCCGTGCCGCGTGCCTTGTACTGGGTACCGAATTCACGGCCCGGGCCGCCCTTGGCAACCTGGAGCGGCCAGATGCATTGGTGTCCGCGGTTGTCGATCACGATGGTAATGATCTTTTTTCGTTCCTGAACCGCCGTTACCAGTTCAGTGGGCTGCATCAGGTAGGTGCCGTCACCGATCAGCACGAACACGTCACCCGGCGCGTCGGGACGGGCCAAGCGGTAGCCGAGGCCTGCCGGGATCTCGTGGCCCATGCAGGAGTTGGCGTATTCGAAGTGGATATCGGTGCCGTTGGACGGATCCCACGCCTTGTGGATGCCTTCCACGGTGCCGCCGGAACCCAGAACCAGTGCGTCCTGGCTGTTCGTTTCCTTGTTGAGTATCTCGATGACCTGCGCCTGGCTCATGTTTTCGCCGGGGAAGGCCTGGAGGTCATGCTTGCGTACTTCGGCGGTAGCCTTCCGGGCATCGGCGATGTCGTTGCGGAAGTCCCCGGACGTGCTGTAGCCATCCGCCGCGAGACGCTCACGCAGTGCAGCCAGGTTCAGCTTCGCGTCACCGATCACCGGGAATGAGCCCATCTTGTGCGCGTCAAAGGACCCGACGTTGAGGTGCACGAACTTGACGTCCGGGTTCTGGAACAGTGAGTGCGAGGCTGTGACGAAGTCCTGCAGTCGCGAGCCCACGGTGATCACGCAATCAGCGCCGCCGGCGATTTCGTTGGAGCCAACGGTTCCTGTGACACCCAGGCCGCCCAGGTTCAATTCACTGATCGGGCCGCTGCCTTTGCCGGAAAACGTTTCCGAGACAGGGATGCCGAATTCGGCACTGAAGCGCGCCAGTTCCTCCTGCGCCTTGGAGTAGCGGACTCCGCCGCCGGCGATCAGCAGGGGACGCTTGGCATTGCGGATGATTTCAGCCGCGTCACGGATCTCGTCCTCCACTGCCGGACGACGACGGATGTGCCAAACACGCGGGGTGAAGAACGACTCCGGGAAGTCGAACTCCGCGCCCTGGATGTCCTGCGGGAGGCAGACCACCACTGCGCCGGTTTCCACGGGGTCGGTGAGGACACGCATGGCTTCGGGGAGAGTGGAGAGCAGCTGAGCCGGGTGGGTGATGCGGTCGAAGTAGCGGCTCACCGGGCGGAAGCAGTCATTGGCGGAGACATCGCGTTCGACCGGGTGTTCGATTTGCTGCAGAACCGGGTCACCGAAGCGATTGTTGATGATGTCTGCCGGGAACAGGAGGACCGGGAGGCGGTTGGTGGTGGCCGTTGCCGCGCCGGAAATCATGTTGGTGGATCCCGGGCCGGCGGAGGCCGTGCAGGCGAGGGTGGCTGCACGGTTGGAAGCCTTCGCGAAGCCGATGGCTGCGTGGACCATCGATTGTTCGTTCTTGCCTTGGTAGTGGGGGAAGTCCACGCCGTATTCGTCGATACCTTGGGCCAGTCCAACGGAGTTTCCGTGGCCGAAGATGCCGTACATGCCGGCAACCAAGCGCCTCTTCTGGCCGTCCAGTTCGCTGTACTGGACCTGGAGGTATTCAACGATTGCTTGTGCGACTGTGCGGCGACGGACGGCTTTGATGTCGACGTCGGTGCCGATATCAGCAGCGGCTGTGCTAGTCATGCGTTCTCCTAAATTCGTAGGTGCGTCGGCATTTGCAAACCGATTCGCCCGAACATCAGGTTTTCACCGTGGAGGACCAATATTGTGTCCCAGTTTGATACGCAGCCCACGGGCCCGGCACAAGAAAACAGCAGCCGACGGCGGCACATGAGTACCGCCGTCGGCTGCTGTTTTTGCTGGCCGTCAGTCGAATCGGTAAGGTTCCTGCGGGCCTACTGAAGGCAGCGGCCGGGGCCGCTCGCAGGTGCTCTCGATCTCGATATGGCGTCCTTGCTCGGAGGATGCTTCAAAGGCGAGGAGGACCTCCAGCACGTGGTAGGCGAAATCGCCGCCCGTGCGGGGCTCCAGCCCCTTGCGGATGGCGTACCCGAATTCGGCCAGGCCGATGCCTCGGTACGCGTCGTCGCGGTGGGTGATGGGCGTTTCCCGCCAGTCACCACCGCCAGGAGGGGTCATGTCCAACGAGAGATCACGGGGCTCACCGCGCCGAAGCACCGGCGCGCCGGAGAAATGGTCCGGGTTGGGCGCTGCGAGGGAGCCGCCCGTACCGTAAATCTCCAAGTGCGGCAGGTTGTGGTTCCAAATGTCCCAGCTGACGATCACCGTGGCCGCGGCACCGGACTCGAAATCGATGGTGCCCGTAACGTGGGTGGGGGTCTGGATGTGGATCACTTCCCCTTCTTTGCCGGGGCGGGGACGCGTCTCCGAAGAGCGGGGCGCCGTAGCGGAAACCCGCTTGACCGGACCGAAGAAGTTCACCAGGTTGGTGATGAGGTAAGGCCCGATGTCCAGCATGGGCCCGGCGCCGGGGCTGTAGAACGGGTCCACATTGGGGTGCCAGTGCTCGTAACCCCGGCACGCAAAGGATGCAAAGGCTGCTACCGGCTTGCCGATCCACCCATCGTCAATGAGTTTGCGGCTGGTCTGCATGCCCGACCCCAGGAAGGTGGTGGGCGCGGAACCTACCTTAACGCCGGCTTCCCGCGCCGCATCGAGGATTTCCCTGGCTTCCTCCAGCGAGGTGGCAAAAGGCTTCTCGGAGAGGACGTGTTTGCCGGCGGCGATGGCCTTGAGCGTCACCGGCGCGTGGAGCTTGGGCGGGGTGAGGTTGAGGACCAGCTCCACGTCCTTGTCGGCCAGCAGTTCATCCGGTGTGAGGGCTTTGGGAATCGAGTACTCTGCCGCCCTCGCTTTCACGGCATCCGCGTTCACGTCCGCCAGCGCCACGATCACTACGTCCGGGTGGACGCTGATCTTGTCCAGGTATTGGTTCAGAACGTTTCCGACGCCAATGATCCCGACTCGAATGGGTTCCATGTCTATCTCCGTTGTTGATCGTTGGAACATTCCGGGGCGAGGAATATACCCCTCCCCGGAAATAATTGCCATGACTGTGTTCTAGCTGGCCAGACGCTCCTGGCGGTTCTTGAAGGTGGCCTCTTCGTCCAGCACTCCGTTGGTGAAGACCACGCCGTAGTCCGTGAGTGCGGCGTCGGGGCTGACCCGGGACTCGCGGACGTCGTCCAAGACCGCAAGAAGGTCCCTCTCGAGAGGGTCCCCGTATCCTCCACCGCCTGGAGTGATGGACACGACTTTCTCCCCCGACTGCAGGTCGTAGCGGCCCACCACAGGAATTTCTCGGCGTTCTCCGGTCCGCAGGTCCTCGACCCAAGTGGCAGGGGCTTTGCCGTCGTGCCCGCCGCGGACACCCTTGGGTGGGTTGAGGCTGCCTTCAATGCCGTAGGTGAGGGTGACGCTTTCCCCTCGGGGTTCCATGGTGACGCGTGTGGCGAGTCCACCGCGCTGCCGGCCTGCTCCGCCGGAGTCGGCGACGAGAGTGCGTTCGTGGATCAGGATCGGGTAGCGCTGTTCATCCACCTCGGCACTGTCGTGGTAGAGCAGGGAGCCGCAGACAGGACGCTGGTAGGTCGGCCACCCGTCAACGTAGGGGGTTGCCGGGCCACCGACACCGCCCACCAGGATCTGGTTCACGTAGGGGTTGCCGTTGCGTTCGTCGATGCCGGAGATGACGGATTTCGCCGGTGCCTGGCCGGCCGCGCCTTCGGCCGTCCCATAACCGTCGTCGATCTGTGAGAAGGCAGCCTGCACGATGTTCACGACGCGGTCGGCGAGGTTGGTCGTTCCGGACGAGCAGGAATAGGGGTGCTTGGGTACACCGACGGCGCAACCGTCACGCAGCAAGACGTCGACGCGTCGGAAGGTTCCCGCGTTGCTTGGCAAGTTCTCCGGGATGCCCGAGAGGATACCCGCCAAAGCGGCGCCAGTGGCCGTTGCCTTCGTGAGGTTCAGGCCGTTGGGCAGGTTGTCCGGGTTGTCCCGCAGGTCGATGACGATTTTGCCCTGCTTGGGCTTCACTTCGAGGGTCGCCTGCAAGTGCACGCCGTCGGGGCCGGTGCCGGGGAAAGGATCGTGTGTTGATGTGCCGTGCAGGACGTACTCGGGGAGTTTTTCGATGGCGCTTGCTGTGAGGCGTTCCGAGTAGTCGAACCAGGCGTCAACGAAGTCCACCAGGTCTTCGACTCCGAACTTTTCGGCGAGTTCGTGGATGCGGCGCTCAGCGATGCGGGAAGCACCGACGGAGGCGAGGTAGTCGCCGTACCACTGGTCCGGGACACGGATGCGGGAGCGGCACATGCGGATGATGTCGTCGATGTCGGTGTAGTCGCGCTGGATCCGCACGCAGGGGAAGATCAGGGCGCCTTCTTCGTACACGTCCCGGGCGGTGGCGAAGAACGTGGTGGGCAGGGAGTTGCCGCAGTCTGCCTGGTGGGCCTTAGTCACGGCGGTGAAAAGGTGGCGTCCTTGGATGAAGATCGGCACCAGGATGACGTGGTCCGCGGCATGGGAGTTGCCCATGTAGGGGTCGTTGTGGAGGAAGGCGTCGCCTTCACTGATGTCGTCGTGCAGTTCCACCATGTCTTCGCCGAGCGGGCCGGCGCCGAAGACGTGCACGGGGACACCTTCTGCCGCTGCGAGTAATTGGTTGTCTGCCGTCAGGACGGCGCAGGAGAAGTCCCGGGCTGTGTTGATGACGGACGAGCGTGCCGAGCGGAGCAGGCCGCTGGTCATTTCACGGACGATGCCGTCGAATGCATTGGCAAGTACCGAGAGTTTTACGGGATCGAATTCGCGCGCCACGGTTATGCCTCCTTACGCGTGAGGTAGATGTTGGATCGTTCGTCGAGCGTGGCGTTCCATTCCGGCGGCACGACGATGGTGGTGGTGGGCTGGTCGATGACGGCCGGCCCAAGGATCTTGTCGCGCGGGGCGAGCGTGACTCCGCGGTACCGCTGGGTGCTGAAGCTCTCGCCACCGAAGACGATGGCGTCGGTTCGGTGGACCTCGGTGGTCCGTGTGCGTTCGTTTTCGGACTTGGTGTGCTCGGGCCGCGGGATTTCCACCCGGACGCCCCAGGTGATGATCTCCACCCGGCTGTCCGGATCGTGGGTGCCGTTCCGTCGGTCGTGTTCTTCGTGGAAAGCCCGTTCAATGATTCCGGCGGCATCGCCGGAGGTGTCGGGTGCGGCATCCAGGTAAACCTTCAGGTCCCAGGCCTGGCCCGGGTAGCGGGCGTCGACGAAATAGGTGATGTTGGGTGCATCTCCTACGCCATCGAACCGCTTCACGAAGAGTTCTGCCTTGGCGGTGAGCTCCTCGACAGCGCGGGAGGCTGAACCGGCGTCGAAACTGCGGGTGTCGTTGTGCAGCGGCGAGAGGAACTCGGTGGCGATGGGTGCGCGGTGGGCGCCGTAGGCGGCCAGGACACCTGCGGTGGCCGGGATGAGGATCGTGTCGGCTTCAAGGAGGACACCGATCGCGGCGGCGACCATGGCGCCTGCGCCGCCGCCGGCAACAATGAGCGCACCGCGAGGGTCGACGCCATGCTCGAGTGCGGCCTGTCGGATGGCCGTGGCCATGTGGTTCGCGGAGACGTCCAGGATGGCTTGTGCTGCCTGCAGAGTGTCCATCTTCAGCGGCCCGGCGATGCGGGTGTCGATAGCCTGGACAGCGGCCTTGCGGTCCAGGGTGAACCCGCCTTCGAAGCCCTCTGTATCGAGATACCCGAGTGCCACGCAGGCATCGGTGACGGTGGGCTCTTCGCCGCCGCGTCCGTAGGCGGCCGGCCCGGGGGTGCTGCGCGCACTCTGCGGACCGACGCGGAGCAGGCCGCCGCCGTCGATCCATGCGATGCTGCCGCCGCCGGCGCCGATGCTGGACACCGCCACGGAGGACAGTCCGGTGAGGTGCCCAACGAATGGCTCGCCCAGCCATGCTTCACGGGTGTGGCGGACAACGCCTTCTTCAACGAGCGACACGTCAAAGGTAGTCCCGCCCATATCGCATACAACGACCGTGTCGCGGTCCGGGGCGGCCGCCGCGCCGACCAGCGGCGCCATGGACGGGCCGGAGTTCAGCAGCAGCACGGGACGGTCCAGGACGTCTGCGACGTCGAGAACGGCACCTTCGGAGGTGACCACCAGGAGGTCGCCGGCGAAGCCATACTCCTGAAGGTCAGAGCGGAGCTTGCCCAGGTGGTCTGCCATCAGCGGCTTCAGGGAAGCGTCGATTGAGGCCGCGGAGGAGCGGCGGTATTCGCGGATGGTGGGGTTGGCTTCGTTGGAGAGTGTGTAGGGAATGCCGGGGAGGATTTCCTTGATGAGTTCGGCAACCCGCTTCTCGTGGGCGTCGTTGATGATCGACCAGAGGAAAGAGACGGCGACGGCTTCGATCCCGTGTTCCTTGAAGGAGCCGAGGACTTCCCGGACCTGTTCTTCGTCCAGCGGCACCAGGATGTCGCCTTCGGCAGAGATGCGTTCGGTGATCTCGAAGGTCAGCTGGCGGGGGATGTAGGGCGGCGGGTAGGCGGCCTTGGAGTCGAAGGCGTCCCGGCGTCCGCCTTCGCGCAGCAGCAAGGTGTCGGCGAAGCCGTCCGTGGTCAGCAGTGCGGTTCTGGCGACCTTGCCGGTGAGGACGGCGTTGGTGGCGTGGGTGGTGCCGTAGACAATGACATCGGCGTTGCGCAGTACCTCGTCGCCGCTCCAGCCGACGGACTCGGCCGCACGGCGGACAGAGGCTTCGAAGCCGGTGAATACGCGGTCGTACGTGGTCAGTGCTTTGCCGACCGCCATGTCGCCGCTGTTGGAACCGACCACGACGTCGGTGAACGTACCGCCGGTGTCGACGGCGATGCGGTACCTGGCCTCACCTGGTTGTGTTTGAACTTCACTCATAGGTCTTCATTACTTTCGTAGAGCTTGCAGGGAATTAGAGCTGAGGTTTGCCGACCCGGTTACGGAGCGCCCCGACCTTTTCGATCTCGATCTCCACCGTGTCTCCAGGTAGAAGCCAGACAGGCGGGTTCCGCTTGGCACCGATGCCCTGTGGGGTACCTGTGGCAATGACGTCGCCCGGCTCGAGTGTGAGGAAACTTGAGAGGTAGGAGACGATCCGGGCGATGGGGAAGATCTGGTACCGGGTGTTGGAACGCTGAACTTCAATGCCGTTCACGCGCGTGACCAGTTCCAGGGCTTGCGGATCACCCACTTCATCCAAGGTGACCAGGGCAGGACCCCAGGGGGTTGAGCCGTCGACGGCTTTGCCGGCCAGCCACTGGGTGCCGCGGTATTGGAGGTCCCGCGCAGTGACGTCGTTCAGTGGGGCGAGCGCGGCCACGTAGTCCAGCGCTTCCTCCTCTGTTACCTCGCTGGCCCGACGTCCGATAACGACTGCCAGCTCACCTTCGAAATCAAGGTTTTCGCTGACCTTGGCGCCCCCGATCTCGTCTTCGGGGCCAACCATGGTGGAGGCGAACTTCGCGAAGACGTCGGGGTACTCGGGTAAAGCCCGTCCGGTTTCGGCTACGTGGTCCTTGTAGTTCAGCCCGATGCAAAGCACCTTGGAGGGATCCGACACCGGTGTGGTGAGGCGCACGCCGTCCCGTGAACCCACGCGGGCAACAGGGTCTTGGCTGACCAGAGTCCCGATTTCGGCCGAAATTTCCTCAAGCCGGTCACCGTACAGTTCCAGGAACTCACGAACGGAGATTGTGGCGCCTTGAACAGCGTGGCTGGAACCCTGCAGGAGCAGTTCTAGGTCGTAGACAGCATCGTCAACCAGGACTCCGCCGCGAACTCCGGATTCGTGTTCGTAGGAAACGATCTTCATGCCTATTTGCCGCCTTCCGTTGCCGGAGCGTGTTCTGCGACTGCCAACACAGCATCCGCTAGGCGGTCGGCGATGTCGCAGACGACCTTCTCGTCCATCGGCGTGGACAGGGACAGCAGGTTGGCAGGGGAACCGAGAAGTCCCCGTTCGTAGGAGGCCCACCACAGCTGGTGCTGGGTTTGCTCGTCCACTTTCTCGGCTCCGGCAGGAACGGCGCGCAGCAGCGATCCACGTCCGCGGATCTCCCAGCCAGCATCGGCGATCCTAGCGTTCACGGTGTCCCGCGCGGAATCGCCCAAGTGGTTGAGTCGCTTGACTTCCTCCTGCGTGTACAAGCGCAACGACACCGCCCCGGCGGCCATGCTGACCGGGTTGCCGGAGAAAGTGCCGCCGTGTGGCAGGCTGCCCGGACGGGTCGGGTCCACTTCGGCCATGAGTTCGGCTTTGCCGCAGACGGCGCCAACGGGGAATCCGCCGCCGATGAGCTTGCCGGCGGTCAGCAAGTCGGCCGCAACGCCGTATTCTCCGCTGAACCCGTTGAACCCGAGGCGCAGGCTGATGACCTCGTCGATGATCAGGACAATGCCGTGCCGGGTCGCGAGTTCCCGGGCGGTCCGGACGAACTCGTCGGAGATCGTGAGCAGGCCGGCGCGGTTGGGCAGCAGGTCGAGGATGATGGCGGCGTACTGGTCGGGGGCGGCTTCCACCGTCTGGCGGAGGACCTCGACCTCGTTCAGCGGTACTGCTGAGACGTCGTCGATAACACCTTGGGTCACGCCGCGCTGGTAGGAGGGCCCGCCAGGGACCAGGGCCACTTCGGACGTTCCGTGGTAGCCGCCCTTGGTGACGATGACGCGTTCGCGTCCGGTGCTTGCCCGCGCGATACGGATCGCGGACATGACGGCTTCGGTGCCCGAATTCGTGAAACGGACCTGGTCAAGGTCGGGCAGGCGGGACAGCAGGAGATCAGCGAGTTCCCACTCGTAGAGGTTCGGAATGCCCCAGCTGGATCCCGTGGTGAGGGCCTTCGTTGCGGCCTCCACGATTTCCGGGTGGGCGTTGCCGTGGATCAGGGACGTGAAGTTGTTGTTCGCGTCGATTAGCTCGCGGCCGCGGTCATCCCACACGAGGTAGCCTTCACCCTTGATGGCGTAAGGGCTCGGAGCTCCGGTGTAATAGGTTGAGCGCCCGTAGCCACCAGGGAGCAGCGGGAAGCCGCGTGGCCCGCGGCGCAGGTGGGGATCTTCCGCGGGGTTAATGCCCGCGACGTTTTCCAGATGATTGGTTATTCCCAATTTCGAGTTCTCCAGTCTATTCAGTTCACAAGGTCGATCAGTGGCTGGCCGGTCAATGCAAGTCGGACCCGTTCGACGGCGCCGTCCTGGAGCGCGCCCGTGGACCGGTTGGAGCGCCAGGCAATGTGCGGAGTGAGGATCGTATTGGGGGCGGAACGAAGCGGGTGTTCCGGGCTCAGTGGCTCTTCGGCGAAGGTGTCGATGCCGGCGCCGGCGATGTGTCCGGAGGTTAGTGCCGACGCGAGAGCGGCTTCATCGATCAGGCCACCCCTGGAGACGTTGACGACGACCGAGCCCTTCCGCATCCGTGCCAAGACGTCCTCGGAGATGAGGTTGGCAGTGTCCTGGTTCAGCGGCAGGTGCAGCGAGACGACGTCGGAGTTTTCCAAGATGTCTTCCATCCCGGTCAGATCGACGAAGCTCTCGGTGACGAAGGGGTCGTAGGCGCGGACGCGGGCGCCGACAGCCGAGTACATCCGGGCCACGTGCTGGCCGATGCGTCCCATGCCCAGCACGCCGACTTCCAGCTCGGAGAGAACCGGTGTGTCGTAGCCGATGGTTCCGGCCCATCCCAGGTCGCGGATCGAAGCGTTGCCTGCCGGCAGGCGACGGGCCAGAGCCACGCCCATGGCAAAGGCGTGGGAGGCAACTTCCTCCGATGCCGTTCCCGGGACGATTGACACCGGGATGCCGGCTTCCGTGGCCGCGGCAACGTCGATGTTGTCATAGCCGATTCCGTACCTGATGACCGCGCGGCATTTGGACATCACCGGGAAGTCCGAGGCGGTGAGTTTGGCGTAGGGGGTGATCATCACAATGTCGGCTTCGGGAAGCGCTTTACGGAAGGCATCGGTGTCTGCCGCGGGGTTGAGTGTGTAACCGAACTCCTCCGCGAGGGCGTGCTCGCGGTTCAGGTTCGGGAAATGGTGAGGGGCCACCAATATGGTTCCCTGGGCATCGCGGGTCATAGTCTGTCGTCCTCTTCGTCTCGTACCCTCATTCGCTGCCGAACACTCCATGGGACGGGTGCCGGTGTCGGGTGTTTCAAGTACAACCCGATATCCAGGACTCCATCCGTGCCAGATCGAGACACCGGGTGGGACACTGTGCCACGGGCGGCACTCGCCCCGGGCAGGTATCGAACACGGAGGAGCCGGCCATCAAGTAGATGGCCGGCTCTTTCAGTCCATGGGAGCTATTCCCGGTGCTCCGGGTCAGAGATCGAAGCCCCGGCTGCGGAAATAGTCCATCCGCCGGTACAAAGTGGAGCGCCCTATCTGGAGGTTCTCTGCCGCCAGGCTGCGGTTTCCCTCCGCTTCCTGCAAAGCCGTCCGCAGCTCGCTGAGCTCTGCATCCTCCAGCCGCGAAAGCCTGCCCTTCGTCAGGACGCGGTGGAATCCCTGCGGCAAATCGTCCACTGTGACTTCGGCGCCTTCTGCTCTTTCCACCGCGTTACACACGACGGCCCGGAGCTGGTCAATGTTCCTTGGCCAGTCAGCGTGGGTAAGCGTCGTGATGAGCCTCCGTGACAGCCTGCGCTCCCCCAGTTCCGCTGCGATGGCATTGGCGAGTTGGGGGATGTCTTCCCTTCGGTTGCGCAAGGGTGCGACCGAGATCTCAAGGACGTCGAACGCTTCTGAGAGCAGCAGTGTGGCGTCGGTAGGGCGGGTGATGGTGAAGATCAGTTTGGTGGCCGAGTTGCCCCGCAGGTTGTGGGCGATTTCGCTGGCTTCGTGCTGGGAAATCTCGTCGGCGTGTTCGACAATTAACGTCGCCGGCAGTTTTGTTGCCACCTGGTGCAGCACATCCATGAATTGCGGGGCCCGGAGGGCGCCGCTTCGTGCATCAACCACCATTTGGCCTCCCCGCAATGATGCGATGGCACTGGCCAGACGAAGTTTTCCACTGCCCGACTCACCGATCATCACCACGGACCTCTCCTGGTCCACAGCCTTCCGGGCCAGGTTCAGGGTACGCTTGAATTCCGTGCTTGTGCCCTCCACGTGCTTCATCAAGCGCTCAGCGGTCCCTTGCGGGAGCGATTCGAGCCTTGAGGCGATACTTGCCGCAGCTTCAGCATGCTCCTTGGCGGGGGCATGGGGCCGCACCACAACAATTGCCCCAATGTTCGCGGCAGACAAGGTCACCGGCGAAATTTCCAAGGTGGACAGCCCCGGACCCTGCAGCATGACTTCACAGGTCATATCGCGGCCCGAGGACATCACTGCCTTGGCATAACCGGAGACGATCGAAAAATCGCTGTCCACCAGCATGGCCAAGGCCGAGGCATTCTGGAGCGAGTTCTTCCCGTCAACTGCGATCACTGCCCGGTTGCCCCTTCGCCGCGAGATTCTCAAGTACTCGCTCAGAAGAGCCCGTTCCCTGGAGGAAGTCCGCACCTCGATGTCTCGCTCGATCCGCGAGGCAACGCCCTCAAGCATCAGCAGCGTAGATGACGGCTCTAGGGCAGGGACGCGGTTGGCCGGGAGCGTCAGACCGATGACAGCCCGCACGCGGTTATGGAACGGGTCCCGCACAAGAGAGGCAAAACACCAGTTGCCCCGCATGTCCTCACGGAAGTGCTCCTCAGGCGCCAGCCAAACACCGCGTCCCTCCTCCAGCGCCAGGCCCTCTCCGTTGCTGCCGCAGCTCTCCTCCAGCAGCGAGTATCCGGCAGGGAAACCGTCGTCCCGGAGGAAACTAGCTTTGACAAGCACCCCGTTTGGCGCTGTCAGGCTGATATAGCCGCCCAAGTCAGCAGCCACCTCATCCAGCTTCTGTAGGTGCGGACCGGCTGCTGCCATGGTGTGTTCATCAATGCGGCCTTCACCAAAGAAGCCGCGGTCCGCGACCCCATCGACACCGGCAGCGCGGCTCCGGTACCAGGAACGGGCAACGATCGGCCGGATGCCGCTGAGGTCCGCATTTGGTTGCCTCAGGAAAAGTTCGCGTACTCGGTCGATCTGCTGCAACGCCGCATGCGGCCAAGGGGATAATACTTCGGCAGTAGCCATCTCAAGATCTTTCTGAGGAATCCGATACGAGCCAGGCGACGACGTCGCCTCCGGCACCATAGACTTCACGGCCTGATCCAGAACCGCTTCCGTGACCACGTCCGCCGCCTCCTGTGTCTAAAACTTGGAGAAGCGCTCAATGCGGGCGCTTCATTAACCCCACCTTCAGGATAGGCTAACTAATGGTCGTTAGCCAAGAGTTTTTTGGGGATTACTTCTTTGTTAGGGTCAAGTTATGAGCGGTAGGTCATACGAGGCTGCGCGCGACGCCTTCGCCCGCCAACTTCAGGAGTGGGACTGGGCAGGCCAAGGGGCCTCGCGGCGGCACATCCTTGAAGCCTTTCTTGAGTTGGCAATAGCGAACGGCTTCAGCTCGGTCTCGATGCGAACGATCGCAAATGCCGTTAACATCAAGCCCCCCAGCCTTTACTCACACTTCCCGAACGGGAGGGACGAAATCGTTGCAGAATCGCTCCGCTGGCACTTCCACCGCTTTGGCATGGCCTTGTTGGAAGCGGTCGGTCCGGCGACCTCTGCTGAGTCTTTCTGGGATGCCATGGTCAGGCTTCACTTCATTCGTCAGGTGAAGCTCCCGGAAAGCAACCTCTGGGACTTGCTGGTCGCCACCGACAGGATGGCCCATATCCTCCCGCCAGCCCTGCGCAATCAGGTCAATGACTGGGTAAGCCTCCATCAGAACATGTACGTGGCCGCCGCCACTGACATGGGCTACACGCAAGCCGAGGATCGGGTCAAGGTCATCATGACCCTTCTTGAAGGAGCCACCAGGTGGGCATCACCCGATTGCAATGACAATGAACTGGAGGCATTGACTAGTCGCGCCGTCACGCTTTCCCAGGTCGTTCTCGCTGCTCAATTTTAGTTCGAGCGCAAGGTTTCGGCCGACTCCCTGACTCGTGCTGACCCCACTGGGTTGCAACCCGGGCCTCCCACTCCCAAGCGTCTCCCGCAGTCCACCAGGACGTGTTCTCGCGCCGGATCGTGGGCTGGCAGGTCTCCACGAACCTCTAACACCGAGCTCGCCCTAGACGCCCTGCAAATGGGCCTGTGGTCCCGGACCAGGGACGGGGCAGATCTGGCCGGATTGGCCCATCATTCAGACCGCGGAGTCCAGTATCGGGCAATCCGCTACACCGAACGCCTCGCCGAAGCCGACGCGGTCGCCTCCGTCGGATCCCGCGGGGACAGCTATGACAATGCGTGCCGAGGCGCTGAACTCCTTGTTCAAGGCCGACCTCATTCGCAACAAAGGCCCGGCGAATTCCAGTGGTGCCTGCAACACCGGACTTAGTTGACTGGGTTCGAGACTAGCTCGGCGAGGACTTCTGCGGGCGTTCGGTAGCCGTGTCGTTTCCGTGGCCGGCGGTTGAGTTCCGCCGCGACGTTTTCGAGGATTCCGGGCCCGTGGAACGACAAATCGGTGCTTTTCGGGAAGTACTCGCGGAGGAGTGGAGTGGTCCCCGAAAGCTGGACACGGTAATTATGTGTCGAGCATCGAACGGGGTCGCAGCAATGTATTCAGGGAGCACTCTTAGCCGGTCGGACGCCGTTTCGGCCGTCGAGTTGTTCGAGCAAGGACTGACCGCGAAGTCCGTCGCGCTTGCTCTTGATCTAGCATCGAATCCTGTCCAAATGTTGTATCAACGATGGCAGGTTCGAGGATCGGGTGCGCTGATGACAAGAGACCGTAAGCAGTACGACATCGAGACCAAGCTCTTGATCGTGCGGCGTCATCTTCAGGGCGTATCCGGACGTGTCCTGGCCAAGGAGTATGACCTTCCCTCGCCCGGCACAGTCACGAACTGGACGAGCATTTACCGGCGCGATGGTGAAGACGGGTTACGCCCGAAGAAACGGGGCCGGCCACCAGTCAACCGCGAGAATGCACTTCCTGAGAGCGAGGTCGAGCAGCTCCGGAGGGAGAACGAGCGGTTGCGTGCGGAGGTGGCGTACCTGGGAAAATTGCGGGCCTTGAGGTCACAGGAACGACGCTGAAAGTTCAAGCGGTCGATGATCTCAAGGCCCAACACCGGTTACCGCTGTTGCTGCATCTGGCAAAGATTCCCCGGTCCACGTTCTACGACCACCGCAACCGGCTCACCCGGCCGGATCGGCACGCAAACCTCAAAGAAGCCATTCGTCAGGTCTTCACGCAGGCGCGAAGCGCTTACGGGCATCGACGCGTCCTGGCCATGCTGCTGCGACAGGGATGGACAGTGTCGAAGAAGACCGTGCTGAAGCTCATGCGTGGGCTCGGTCTGCAAAGCCCGGTGCGTCGCCGGCGCAGATACAACTCCTTCCGCGGCGAGGTCGGTAAGACGGCGGATAACGTGTTGAACCGCCAGTTCGAGACTGCGGTCAAACACACAAAGTGGGCCACCGACGTCACCGAGTTCACGGTGGGTGCCTCCAAGGTTTACGTCTCACCGGTCCTTGATCTCCATGACAACCGGATCGTCTCTGTCATGGCAGGTCCATCTCCGAGCGTCAAGATGGTCACCGATGGCCTTCGCACTGCGATCAGCGGCCTCGCTCCGAACGAGCGACCCCTGGTCCATTCAGATCAGGGATTTCAGTACCGGCATCCGCTCTGGCAGGACACGCTCCGCGACGCCGGACTCACTCAATCAATGTCCCGTAAGGGCACCTGCTTGGATAACGCCTCCATGGAAGGGTTCTTCAGCCACCTCAAAGAGGAATGGTTCCGAATCCAGCAACCCAGGACTATCGAGCAGTTCCACACCGGGCTAACCGAGTATCTGCATTGGTGGAACAGCACCCGAATCCAACGAAGACTCGGCTACCTCAGCCCCGACGAATACCTCGCCCACAAGCTCGCCACCGCGTAACGTTTGATTAGGAGTCCAGCTTTCGGGGACCACTCCAGGAGCCCGTTGGTGTTTTCGTTGTTGCCGCGCTGCCAGGGCGAATGTGGGTCGCAGAAATAGATCGGCATACCGGTCGCCATCGTGATCTCCTGATGCCGGGACATCTCCGCTCCTTGATCCCAGGTCGTCGAACGGCGCAATTGCTCGGGCAGGCTATTCATCGCGATGATCATGGCATCTGCGACGGTGCGGGCGGTGTGGTCCTCTGGCAGATGCAGCAACATCACATATCCGGTTGTGCGTTCGACGAGGGTCCCGATCGCGGATTTCGATGACGTCGAACCGATGATTAAGTCCCCTTCCCAATGGCCAGGAACGGCGCGGTCCTCGACCTCGGCCGGCCGGTCAGAGATCATCACCATCTCCTGGAACCGTTGCGGGCGAGGACCCTCCGGCCTTTGCGGGCGCCGACGAACCCGCCCGGACCGCAGCGCCGTCGCAACTTCCAGGCGCAAGGATCCGCGGCCCTGGACATAGAGGGCCTGATAGATCGTTTCGTGTGACACCTGCATCTCCGGATTCTCCGGATGCTCCACCTTGAGTCGGCCAGCGACCTGTTCCGGGCTGAACCGGTCGCTGAGCATCGTGGTGACCTCTTCCCGTAACGCTAACCCGTCCAGCTTCCGTGGCTTCGGTCTGCGGGCACGTGCCCAGGTCTGCTCCTGCGCGAGCGATGGCGAATACCGGTCACTGACGCGGTTCCTCGCGATCTCCCGGCTGATTGTCGACGGAGCCCGACCCAAAATGGCGGCGATACGACGCACTCCATGGCCCTGAGCAAGCTGGAAGCCGATCTCTTCCCGCTCACGCAACGACAAAAGCCCTGCACGGGGCACACTGAAATCCGGAAGCGGCGATGGCAACACCTTCTGATGGTCGCTCAACCATCGGTACGCGGTCGGACGCGACACCCCGGCGGCCCGCGCCGCTACGGCTACCGCTAGCCCGGCATCCAGCCCTTCCCAGAACGCTAAACGAACACTCAACGGCGACCACGGTCTGCCCATCGACGACACCCCACAGAATTCAGGGTGTTGCACTCACCGCCTGAACTCGCCCCCTTGGCGCTGACCCTTACGCAAGAAAGCCCGGATTTCGCCGGCGACCGCGGGGGCGCCGCCGGTCGTGGCGCCGGGTCCTGTGGCGCCACTGCCGCCGCCAGCGATGTGCACCCGCCGCCCGGCGTTCGGTCGGACATTGTCAACGGATCCCAGCCCGAGCAGCACGGCGTTCACCTGCTGGCGGGCATACAAAGGGTCCTTCGCTGCGCCGGAGCGAAGCAAGGACAGGTCCCGCAGCCCTTCTTCGTCAAGTCATCTGGCGGCGACTGCTTAGGACAAGCGCCAAAGGGGCATGGAATTTTCAGCGCTTGGCCCTAGTCTCCAAGCCCAGGAAGTCCAAGGCTTCGACCTCGAACTGGGCTAGAAGTTCTGGGGTGCGTAAAAGTGACACAGTTGCCGATTCCCATGAGCGGAACCATTGGAGTTTAACATTCGGCAACGGACGCTGGTCGGTCCGGAGCCAACAACGCTTAGCAGCACCCCCAATGCAGCGTCGACGACGACGACGCGCTAAAGAAAGGCAAGACCGATGCAAGAAGACCTGGTCACGACTCCGGTCCTAGTGCCCGAAATAGAACGATCGACCGAATTTAAGCTGCGCGGCAAGATGGGGACGTTCGGACTCCTAACCACCGTCCTGGCGTTCACGGCACCGCTCGGCGTTGTCTACGGTTTCGTCTCCGTCAACATCTCCTTCGGCATCGGAGTGCCGATCGCATTCCTCGCAGTCGGGGTCCTGATGGTGCTATTCGCACTCGGCTTCACCAGCATGACGAGGGCCATTCCGCGCCCCGGTGCGTTCTACACCTATATTCGCGCCGGACTCGGTCGGCCCGCTGGCCTGGGCGGATCCTTCCTCGCGCTCGGAACCTACGGGTTTAACATCACCTCGGCCATCGTGGTCGCGGGCATCGCGGTAAACAACCTCGCCAGCGCCTTCACCGGCCACGCGCTCGCTCCCTGGTGGGCGTGGAGCCTCATCATGCTTGTCGCGGCATGGGTACTCAGCTACTTCAATGTCGAGCTCTCGGCAAAGGTCCTCTCGGTCATCCTGTGCATCGAGGTCACGCTCGTGGTGATCTTCGACGCCGTCATGATCACCAATGGGGGCCCGGAGGGGCAGTCGTTCGAGCCATGGAACCCGGCAAACCTATTCACCCCAACGATCGGTGTCCTCCTGCTGTTTAGCATCGGAGTGTTCAACGGCTTCGAGGCGACGGCCATTTATCGCGACGAGGTACTGCGTCCCTCCGTGACGATCCCTCGCGCCACGCAGCTGACAATCGTCTTCCTCGCCGTCTTCTACGCGATCTCGGCCTACGCCCTAATCCTCTCGGTCGGCACGAACCAAGCAGTCACGACAGCCGGAGCGAACGCCCCCCAGATGATGCCGAACGCCCTGCTCAAGTACTTCGGGGTCTTCGCAGACCAGCTCGTCTCCATCCTGCTGATCACGAGCTTCTTCGCCTCGATGCTGTCCCTGCAAAACATCCTGTCGCGCTACACCCACTCTCTCGCCGTGGACGGGATCTTCCCCCGCTACCTCGCGAAGGTGCACGGCAAGCACGGTTCGCCTCACCGCGCAGCCGTCGCCGTCGGCGCCGTCCTCCTCGTGGTCCTGGTGATCCTGGTGCTCTCGGGCGGGGACGAGAACGCGCTCTACGCCGCAGCGGGCGGTGTTGCCTTTTACGGAATGCTGCTCCTGCTGGCACTGACCGCAGTAGCGATCATCGTCTACTTCCGGCGTAACCCGTCCGGCATCTCCTTTTGGCGGACCTGCATCGCACCGGCTATCGCGCTGCTCGGTATCGGATTCGCGCTCGTCACCGGAACACTGAACATGAACCTTCTCGTCACCGGTGACCCGCTGCTCCTCACAGTTCTCCTGCTCATCCCATACGCCGCGACCGTCGCGGGGATCATCCTCGCATTCATCCTGCGTCGCCGCAGGCCGGAAGTGTACAAGCGCATTGGACGCACCCTCGAGTAGAGCACCCGGCTCCCGCCGGCGTCGACTACGCGCGCCCCCCCCGAACAAGCCCTATCCGCACTCGGAACTACTAACTGAAAACGCCCAGGCCAGCCCGCAATCAGCCGGGCCGGCCTGGCCGAAATTAGAGATTCCGGCGAAGTACTCCCACCTAGAGAATTGAGGAACCCATGAACCGAGTTCAAGACAAAGTCACTATCATCACGGGCGCAGCCCGTGGTCAAGGCGAAGCACATACACGGCTTTTCGCTGCTGAGGGCGCATCCGTGCTCATGACCGACGTTCTAGACGACGCCGGCCGCGCGGTCGCTGCCGAGCTACAAGAAGCCGGTCACGATGTGCACTACCGGCACATGAACGTGTCCTCGGAAGAAGACTGGGCGTCGGTTGTTGCTGAAGCAGAGCAGCGATGGGGACGAGTCAACGTGCTCCTCAACAATGCTGGAATCGTTGGTTCGATGAAAGCAGCCGACCAAGAAGCCCTATCGGCGTGGGCAAAAGTAACTGATATTAATCAGCAAGGCGTATTCCTAGGAATTAAGCACGTCGTCCCTGCCTTGCGCCGCGCGGGAGGCGGTGCCATCGTGAATACCTGTTCCATCAACGGCACCGTAGGAGGACCTGGATTTTTCTCTTACCAAGCCTCGAAAGGTGCGGTACGGATGATGACGCGAGCCGCAGCACTCGAATACGTCAATGACGGCATCCGGGTCAACTCAGTCTCGCCTGGACTTATCATGACAGCGATGGCTGCAGAGGAAGGTGCAGAATCCAATCGTGCTTTCGCTGATGCCACACCGATGAAGCGGGGAGGCCGTCCGGAAGAGGTCAGCTTCGGAGTGCTGTTCCTAGCGAGTGACGAAGCCAGTTATATCACCGGCACGGACCTGCTGATAGACGGCGGTTATACGGCTCAGTAACGACTCAGCGGCAGACCTCGCGCGGACCGCGACCTGGAAGCACCAGATCGCGGTGCGTAGCGAACGGCCGGTTCTGGGCCTGCGCTGCGTCGAAAAAGCGCTGCGAATCCTCCAAAATCGCCTGACATCCGGCTTGATGTCCCAATATCGGACAGAGCGAGTTCTGCTCACAGACCTAGTGTCGTAGTAGAGCGACGAACATCAGGCATTGGATGCACCCCGCCTTGGATTGGAGGATGTTTATTCGAATGTCAGAACAAGTTGCAAGCTTTGCCACCCGCTTCGCTACTTTGCGGAAGCGGCACATCGCCATACAAATGTGGCGGAATACCTGTTCCATCTTTAACGTTGGACGCTCGACGACTGGAGCCCAAATGACCAACCAAACCGCCGTCCCTACATTCACGTCGGCGCTGACAGATCGGCGAGCTACCATACCGACAATTGTCCCTCACATCATTTCCGGCGAAGAGCTGTTCGTTGGCCCGCGAATCTCACGTGAGGACCCTAGCGATCCTTCAATCATCATCAGCGGCTGTCATGACGCATCCGCGGAATTGGTACAGCGTGCAGTAAACGTTAGCCGTGTTGCGCAGCGGGAGTGGGAGCTTGTTCCACTCCGGGAGCGTATCGACCGCGTTCGCAGTGCAATTGTCTTTGTAGAAAGCCACATTGATGACTGGACAGTGCGAGTGGCTCTGGAGACAGGCAAGGGACATGTGCCCGCCCGAGCGGAAATCCTGGAAGGACTTGAATTCCTCCGTAGGTATTCAACTCACGCTGAACAGGAAGGTGCATTCGAGGAAGAACTTGAAGCCGGAGACGGCACCCTTGCCAACCAATCCGTTCTTCGTCCGTACGGGGTCTTCGGTGTTATCACGCCGTTCAACTACCCGTTTGCTCTGGCTGCCGGTCCTGCGATTGCAGCAATACTGGCTGGCAATGGTGTTGTTATCAAGACAGACCACCGTGGGGCCTGGTCCGGTCATGCAGTCTTCGAGATGTTTGATGCCATGGATCTGCCGATGGGATTGGTCAACGTGGTGCACGGTGCAGACGGCCCGGGAAGGGCCTTGGTTTCCTCCGACGTGGACGGCTTGTCGTTCGTGGGTTCGGCGCAGGTTGGGGCTGCCATCCTCCGCCAGGTCGCTGCGGGGCCTTACCTTCGACCGGTAATTGCCGAGATGGGGGGAAAGAATCCGGTCATTGTCACGGACACTGCAGACCTGGATGCAGCGGCCGAGGGTATCGTCTTCTCTGCTTTCGACCTCGCTGGCCAAAAGTGCACTGCACTGTCCCGCGTCCTGGTCACGCCCGGAGCACACGATATTCTCGTGAAACTGGTGACCGAGAAAGCGGCCGCATTGCACATGGCGGGTCCAGCAGATCCCGGGGCTTTCGCCGGGCCGGTCATAAGCGTCGAAGCAGTTGAGCGCTATGAACGAATCCTGACAGAGGCCCGACGCGCCGGTTTTTCGGTGGCTGGCGGCGGACGTCTTGACACCAGCAACTACCTAGTCCGTCCTGTAGTCATTTCCTCGGTACCGGAAGACCACGCTTTAGCGCGTGACGAGCATTTCCTGCCCTTGATCACGATCAGCGAAGTCCCTACTTTTGAAGCTGCGCTTGAAGCCGCAAACGATGTGCCGCTGGGGCTTACGGCCGGCCTCTATACAGGGGACCACGAGGAGATCCGCATGTTCCTTCGGCGGGTCGAAGCGGGTTGCATCAATGTAAATGTGCCCGGGCACGCCACCACCTCATGGTGGCCCGGGCTGCAGACCTTCGGTGGCTGGAAGGGTAGTGGGTCGACTGGCAAGCAGGGGTACGGCAAGTGGTACGTTCAGCAATTTGCTCGTCAACAGAGTCGCAAGCTCCCGGTGGAGCTTCAAGCTTTGCTGGACGACTGAGCGCAGCAAGGAATTAGTCTACGCAGAAATTGCGGAGCGCGGTTCAGCTCAGGTCGGACTCTCCAGTCATGAGCTGAACCGTTGGACAGATGTGTTGTCCGTTAAAAGACCCGGGAAGTGGTGGCCTCGATGACGATTTCTAATCTGCCAGAGTTTGAGCCGAGCACAATCAAGGCAGGACCAGAAGCGCTAGCAGCACTCAGGGCGCTGCGAGGGCGGTTCCTGGCCGATCCGCATCGGACTGATTTGTCGTCCCTGAGGCCGGTAATTGCCAGGTCGTGGCGACGAAGCCTCGCCTGCAATGTCAACCCCGGGACAAAGGTTGTCGAATCAATGGCTGATCCGCAACTAGACGAACAGTTGCTCAAATGTGCCGAGCCCGTCATGAGCGACCTCGAACGAATGTGTTTGGATACAAACGGGTGCGTGAGCCTGACCGATCCCCTCGGCACAATGTCCGTGGTGCGGGGCGAACCTTCGGTCCTTCGCTGGGCCGACCGCCTCTTCACTCTAGGAAGCCGCGTTTCGGAAGATCTCAGTGGGACCAATTCCGATGGTACTGCTCTCGAAGAAGGCACTTCAGTTCAGGTCTGGGGCAGTGAGCATTTCGCTGAGAACCTCCAGGATATTTGTTGCACGTCGGTGCCAATCCGGGATCCCCTGCGCGGATCGATTCGTGCCGTTTTGTCATTGACTCTGCCTGCGCCCATCGCAAACGAATCCGATCCTCGGTCCATCCTGTTGATCGTTCAGGGCGCTGCCGCGGAAGTATCGCGGAGGCTAGCGGCCCGGTTGGCTGCCCGCGAGCAGGCATTGTTGTCCGCATATCTTCGAGAGGTTCGCAAGCGTGGCTCCGACGCTGTGGTAGCCATGGATGGACGAACGACTATCGCAAGTCGGGCAGCCATGGGCATGCTTGCTCAAAGCGACTATGCGGTCCTCGCGGGATATGCCCGTACATCCCAAGATCTACGTCAACCGCTTGAGCACAATGTCACGGTTGTGTCTGGCCGCGTCCTGCAACTTCAGATACGTCAAGTCGACACGGGAGACGATCCTGTCGGGACAGTCATGCGGCTGCGGCCAGCGCCCGTTCCTCAGCCCAGTGCTACACGGGTCGGAGTATCCGAGCGATTGGATGGGTTTGAGCAGCTGGTGGGAGAGGGCCTTGCCTTCCGTCGAGCCCTGGAAGCTGCCGCCACGGCGTGCAGCCGAATGATGCCTGCTTACATAGTCGGCGAACCGGGAACGGGCAAGAGATTCCTAGCCGAAGCAGTGGCATCCCGTCTGGCTAGGACGTCGGTGGTTCTCGATTGCGGCTCAGGATCTCCTCATGACCGCTTTGACTATGGCCGGCTGATGGAAGCCTTGGACAATGAGTCCGCAGTTGTAGTTCACCATATTGACGCTCTTGCAGCTGATGATCGGGATCGGCTCGCAACTACGTTGGCTGACCTGGAACAGCCTCGAGTCGTGCTGACTTCAAGGAAGCTAACCGACATGATGCTTCCACTTATAGCAGCGCTGCGCGGGATCGAGATTCAAATGCCTGCCCTGCGGCAGCGTCGGGACGACATACCAATGCTTGTGCGTAGCTTTCTGAGTGCCTCGGCCAACGGTCCGCGTCGCGCCTCTCCTCGCCTAATTGAGGCGCTTGCGGTGGGCGATTGGCCCGGCAACATTCGGCAGCTCAGGGACGTTCTGGAATCAGCATCAGCTCATGCTGTGCAGGGCATCATTGGCCCTGAGGATCTAACGGAGGCCCACAAGGGATTGCTGGCTAGAAGTCGGCTCACACGCCTTGAAGAAGTGGAATTACAACAGATCCGAGAAGCCTTGACCGAGGCCGACGGCAACCGGGTGAGGGCCGCGGTGATTTTGGAAATCAGCCGCTCAACACTGTATAGAAAGATGGATACTTACGCACGTCGCGGCTTTGAACTTGGTCTTCAGGCGGACGACTGAATGTTGGTCTTCGTCGCGTGGGTGGTTCATTGGCGAAGAAGTTGCCCAACTCTTCCTGCGCCCCCGACCGCGGGGACCGCTGTCGCTGCGGTGTCGCGGAGGAGGTGTGACCTGCGCACAGACAATTCGGGGTATAAACACCCAGAAACAACTCGCGGTACTGCGACTTGGTCCTTGGCTGATCGTCAATCTACTCAGATCGTAGGGACCAAAGGCACTCCCGACTTAGGCTAGGGCTAGCCGGCCGGGTTTCTGCCTGCGTGCCCGAGAACCAGCATTTCAGGGAGGTCAACTGGACGCGTTCGAAGCGCAGATCCGGAATGCGATCGACGGCGAGTTCATCCGACTAGAGCTTCCAGAGCACGGTTCTGCTTGGGAAGCCCCAAAAAAGTCGCTGCCCATCTTTCGACCTCAGCTGTCCCGCTGGATCCGAGCGGGGCGCAGCGGGGTGCTGTTGTTGCGTGTCTGGCAACAACCAGATCGAAGTTCTTCAGGGTTTCAACAAGACCTTGATTAATGGGCCGGCGGAGGCACCTCGTCCCACCTTCAGCGTCTTGACCATGGTGTTAAGACTGTGTCCAGGGCAGTTGTCTTTGCGCTGAGTTTGAGTGGTTGCGGAATCTACGGCAATTTGTGACCTGTCTCAAAACAGGACTGTGCCGAGTCCCAAGATAGCGGAGCCTAGATCCATGGGTGTTCACAAAACTCTATTGCCGGTGTCTGCGGCCTACATGCACGGCCACTGACGTTTCAGGCCCACGCGTCGCCGACCGGACGTCGCTGAGCTGTCGACCGCCACATCATCCAGCCGCTCTCCCAGCGGTCCCGACCCACTGCCTTGCGGATCATCGTTGACAAGGCAGAAAAATGCACAAAGGAGCACACCAAAATGACCACCTCAGCCATCAAATCCACGGCCATAACAGCCAGCGCCGAGGCAGGTGACGATATCGTCTCCTCTTGGGTCGCGGCACTAGAAGGTGCGCTGAGTTCCCGCAATGCCGCGGCCATCAACGAGTTGTTCGAGCGTGATTGCACAGTGCGCGACCTTTTGGCGCTGTCCTGGGACTTCCGAAACGCCGTCGGTCGCGACGAAGTCGTTGAACTTTTGAGTGCGGCTGACTCATCGACAGAAATCTCTGTGAGGGTTCGACGTGAGCCGCTCCCTATCTTGGGCCATGAAAATGGACGTCGAACCATCGCGCAGTTCCTGAGCTTTCGCACGAAAGTCGGCGAGGGGGAAGGATTTGTCAAGCTAGTCGAGGGGGAGGGCGGCGCTTATCGGGCTATGGCCTTTGTCCTCGCCCTCAGCGCTGTTGACACCCACCCCGAACAAGTCGGCGACCTACGGCCTTTGGGGCGCAGTCACGGCCCGAATCCGTCCCGTCTCCCATGGCATGAGGAACTTGATCACGAGTTCACGCGAAAAGACCCCACCGTGGTTATCCTGGGTGCTGGGCACAACGGCCTGATGCTCGCCGCACGACTACGCGTTTTGGGAATTCCTACCTTGATCGTAGAGAGCAATGCACGGGTGGGTGATAACTGGAGGAATCGGTACAGTTCGTTAGCTCTGCACACGCCGCTTGCCTCTGATCAACTGCCGTATGTCCCATTCCCGCCTACTTGGACTCGCTTTACGCCGAAGGACAAATTTGGGGACTTTCTCGAAAGCTACGCGTCGTTGTTGGACCTCGCGGTGTGGACGGGTTCGACTGCAGAGAATGTGAATTTCGATGTAATGGGCGGCCGATGGTCATTGGACGTTATTCGCCCGGATGGTTCACGCCGGACGCTCACTCCGCAACACCTCGTTTTCGCTACGGGAATGAACGGGGAGGCTCACCGGCCCGATCTCCCGGGCGAGGCGGACTATAAGGGGACCGTCATACATGCGGTCGACTACAAAGGTGCCGAGGCATGGGCCGGGAAGCAAGCTGTTGTTGTGGGCACTGGCGTCAGCGGACACGATCTCGCGCAGGATCTCGCGGAGCATGGCGTCGACGTGACCATCATCCAGCGTTCAGGCACGGTGGTGATGGACACGTCGACCTTCCACGCTGTGATGCATGCGAATCACACGGGGGGTCACTACACGGTTGACGAAGCTGATTTGGTCAACGCTTCGACGCCTTTCGGTGCGCTTCCCTCATACGGTGCGGCACAGCTTGCCCTCGTCAAAGAACGGGACCACGAACTTCTCGCGGCTCTCTCCGCGGCCGGATTCAAGCTCAGCGATGGACCTAACGGCCAAGGCGTGCTTGGCCTGATATTCGGGCAGAACGCTACAGGGTACTACTACAACGCCGGCGCGTCGGAACTCATCGCTGATGGCACTGTCAAGCTGCGCCACGGTAGCGTCACTAGTTTCAACTCTGCCGGGATCGTACTCGATGACTGCAGTTCTGTCGAAGCCGACCTCGTAATTTTTGCAACGGGATACCGTGGCCCCGCAACTGCCATAAGGAAAGTGCTCGGAGATGCAGTCGCAGACCAGGTCGGCAATTTCGCGGACGTCGGCGAGGACCGCGAATACGGACGCCTTTGGCGTCAGACCGGCGTCGACAAATTGTGGTTTATGGTTTCGCTCGGCATCGGCGACGGACGCTTCTACTCCAAATTGCTCGCGTTGCAGATCGCGGCGATGGACGCAGGGACCCTATGCAACTCAGGGAACTGACGACAGCCCCACTGAGAATTCAGACAAGCGAACACAAGCCGCGGGCAGCCGGCCATTGACCAGTAGCTGTGGTGAGTTTTACGAATGCGCACTGCGGCGACTCTCCCACGTCGTCCCCTTGCTCCGATCGCTAGGTGCATTCCCCCTTACATGCTTTCCTCGGGGACTCCTTCCGAGACCAGTGAGGACAGGCCTTCGACTTCCATCGACCGTAGGATGCCGGCCCGCCTGGCAGTCGCGGCTGCCTTCTCACGGTGGATCGCCTCGAAGTGTACTTCGTGGTCGAAATTGCCGTCGTCGTCCCAAGAGCCCGTCACCGTTGTGTCTCCTTCGCGGGGATGGGGTGGCCGGGACAGTATAAGTCCCGGCCACCTTCGAGGTTAGCTGGCGAGCAGCTCGATCAGTTCACGGGCGTCGGGCACCAGTGCTGCGCCGCCGTCCTTCATCAGACGGTGGCAACCCGCGGAATCGGTCCACGAAACCGGACCGGATGGAATCCATGACTTCGGAGACAAACTTCTTCAAGGCCCTCCAGAACGCTCTCCGTGGTGGAAACGGAAAGATGGCGAGCAGATCCGCGCGGACAAGGCGGCAGCCGGCGAGGCCTATCTGGCTATCGTGGGACACACCAATTCAGCTTGGTGGGTACAGGACTGGGACAGTCATGGCCGGGTCTATTTCTCCGCCCAAGGACCATTCAGAGTTGCCAGCGACAGCACGCCTTCCTCAACGGCACTGAGTAATACACTCCGCGGCTCTTCACCACATCTCCTCTTGAAGGCCGGGCTACACAGGCGTTTGAAGAGAGCGGGCAAGTCCACCCCGTCTCCGCCCCCTACGCGCTCAGTGGGCTTCTTCATCAGAGTCAGGCAGACCAAGCGCTAATCGGATTGTAGTTCTGTCGCCGGCCTCGTGGTTCATGCGGTATCCGACGCAGCACATGAGCAGGCAATGCGTCGCTTGGCGGAGGCAACAGGAATCGCGCCGGTCGAGTATGCGACAACGCGGCTATTGGGAACCAGAGCTGAGGCGAGCGCCGGGGATGCAAAAGAAGACTTTGCTGATCAGAGAATCCGAGCTGTCCTGGCGACTTTCGGCCGCGACGACCAGATCACAATCGTCCCGCACATTGATACTGAAATGGGACACCTCAGTGCCGTTCAATTCCCTTGGAACTAGGACGGCTGTCGGCTGGGCTGCGCGGAAGCGTGAAACATCAAGCCAAGCAGGCTGTTGAAGATAGACAGTATATTCATCGAATTCCACGATCCGGAGTTCCCCAATAGTGTCGACGGCCCAGAAGAGCTCCATAGCTTCGTGAATTTCCACCACCCGGACTTGGAAGTTGCGAGTTCCTTTCCGGGCATGGATCTCATCTCCGATACTCAAATCACGGCAGTAAAGTACTTTACCGGGGAACGTCGGTCCTTAGAATGTCCCGGCCGGCACTTGTAACAGCGCCGGCCAGGACATGATTGATGGTGTTATCCGTTGATGATCTGGGGCTGTCCCAGGTGTTTGAGGCCCTCGACGCCGAATTCCAGGCCGTAGCCCGATTGCTTGGCTCCGCCGAAGGGCACCCGCGGATCGACTGCTCCGTGTTTGTTAATCCACACAGTGCCGGCTTGCAGGCGCGCGGCAACGGTACGTGCCCGCTCAAGATCCGGAGACCAGACAGATGCCCCCAGCCCTACATCGAGTTCGTTGGCCATGGCTATGGCTTCGTCGACCGTCCGGTATCGGATGATGGGCAGTGCGGGGCCGAACTGTTCTTCTGTGACCAGCGGGTTGCCGTTGTCGATGTCGGACACGAGAGTCGTGGGGTAGAAGTAGCCCGGCTGATCTGTTTCCGGGTTACCTCCTATGAGGATACGGGCCCCAGATTTCCGTGCTTGGTCGACAAGTCGTTCCACGATGTCGTACTGGGCCTTGTTCTGAAGCGGTCCCAGGACGTTGTTCTCGTCAAGCCCAACCCCCATTGGCATTGCCGAAGCTACCTCGGTGAGGGCCTCACAGACTGCCTCGTAGATATCCTCGTGGACGTAAAGGCGCTTCAGTGCCGCGCAGGTCTGGCCAGTGTTGATGAAAGCGCCCCAAAAGAGTCCTTCGGCGATGGCCTTGGGGTCTGCATCCGGAAGTACGATTCCGGCGTCGTTGCCGCCCAATTCCAGTGTCAGGCGCTTGATGGAGTCCGCGGAGGACTTGATGATGGCCTTGCCAGTGGCGGTAGAACCGGTGAACATGATCTTGCTGACGGCCGGGTGGGAGGCCAAGGCCTCACCAACGTCCCGTCCACCGGAAACGGCGGTCAGAAGGCCAGCCGGTATGACCGAGTTGAGGACTTCCACGAGGGCGAGAACGCTCAATGGGGTGTATTCGCTGGGTTTGACGATGACCGCATTGCCCATTCGCAGCGCGGGGGCGACTTGCCAGATAGTGATCATCATGGGCCAGTTCCACGGTCCGATGGCACCGACGATCCCAAGTGGGCGGTAATGCACTTCGGCCCGGGTTTCGCCGTCGTCGACGAGTATTTCTGGCTCCAGGGGCGTGGCGGCGGCGGCCCGCAACCAGGCTGAGCACGCACCGACTTCGAATCGTGCGTTGGGTCCGTTCAATGGCTTTCCCTGTTCACGGGAAAGGATCTGCGCCAGTTCCTCGGAGTGGGCATTAACTGCTTCTGCGGCGGCCAAAAGTACAGCCGAGCGGACTTCGTGCCCTGCCTCAGCCCAAGCCGGTTGCGCCGCTCTGGCTAGATCTATTGCATTCTGGAGGTCCGCGACCCCGTGCTGAGGGGCGTAGCCCACTGTTTCACCAGTGGCCGGATCCTTGATTTCGCGGCCGTTATCGGCGGCGTTGATGGATGCCAGCAGAGTATGCTTCGTCTCTGGAACAACAGTCATGATGGTTCCTTGTCATGGAGTTCGGTAAGGGTTACGGGAAGCGCCCGCGGATTGCACCGAGTTATGCGTTCGACGGGGGGCGTGTGCAGCAAGGCCTTATTGGTTCGCCGTCGCCCTGGCCACCAGTGATGCTGTCGAAAGCCGGTGGTCGTATTCAACTTGGGTGGGTGGAGCATGGCTTAGCCGTGGCGCCGCTCGACGCGACCCCCTGGCTAAGCGGATAGCTACTGGGCGTTGCTGGCGCCGTCGGTGACGACTACGAACTTCTCGAAGGGCTCGTGAACTGTCCAGCGGCTAAGGGTTCCCTTCTTGAAGGAGTAGAGGTCCCCTGCCTTCAGCTCGACGGTTTCTCCCGAGTCGAGCAGTTCGATGCTCGCGGAGCCGCGGATGACGTAGCCGGACTCGTCGCCCAGCGGAACGTCATATAGCGGTGAGGTTGCCGGCTCAACGCGCCAAAACGCAGCGACGTGCATTGTTCCGTCGTAGGCAGTGGTACGCAGGACAGCAATCTCCCCAAAACGCGAGACCCCGCCGGTGCCCCCGGCCTCCGGGTAGTCGAAGGGGACGAACTCGGCAGCAATGTGGCTGGTGATGACATGATTCCAAGTACTGCTGGTTTGACCGGACATCGGTGTCCCTCCGTAGTAGTAGGCATTGACGCGTATGATGCGTTCTCGTCAAGCTAGTTTGTGACGAAACCCACACAAGTGGTCGACGCTTCGCGCAGAGGCAATAGCCGTAACGTGCAAACTTGGATTCAACCGGCAGGACCATCAGATGGATTCCTCTACCAATAGCCCCGCTACCTGGGTGCGGATGATTTCGGACAACTTCATCTCGCTTAAGGTCAGCGATGCCACGGCGGATTTCCAAGGTTCGTTGCACCGGGTTGAATTGGGCGGAGTGCGGTTGACCAGGGTTGGAACAACGAATTCGCGTGTTCTCCGTACCGACGAAGCCGCACGGGCGGACGCATGCGACGACCTGCTGATTCTGATGTCTCTATCAGGTAATGCAGTCGTGCGGCAAGAGGACCGGGAGATTATCCTGAGGCCAGGAGCCGCTTCAGTGCACGTTGCGAACCGGCCCTATGAACTAGCCTTTGACGGTTCCAGCCGCGTGCTCGTTCTGCAAGCGCCTCGCCGGATAGTGCCCTCATCTGAGCTGCTCTCTGTTGAACGCCGGAGGGTGGCTACCGATAATGCGATGACGCGGGTTTACAGGGCCTTCGCAACAGAAACGCTCGACGTGGCTGACCAACTTTCCCAAAGTGAACACGACGAACTCGGTGCTACAGCTGCGGGGCTGGCGCTCAGCGTTCTCGGAGCGGTCCCTGATCGGTTTGCGTCTTCGGCGGAAGGGTATCGATACGTTCTGGCCACCGCGCAGTCGTTCATCCGCGCCCATCTGAGTAACCCCGAACTATCGCCCGCGTTGGTGGCCGATAGCCAGCACGTCTCGCTGAGAACGCTGCAACTTGCCTTTGCCGTGTTCGACTCCAGCCCTGCGGCCTTCATACGTGCCGAGCGATTGGATCTCTCCCGGCGCCTGCTCGCCGACCCTCGCTATGCCACGCTATCTGTAAGCCAGATAGCTTGGCGGGTCGGGTACCCAGAGGTGAACGTCTTCATCCGATCCTTCAAACGTCAGTATGGGACCACCCCTGGTCAATGGCGGAGAGAACCTGCGTCCTGACCAGGAGTTGATGTGCGATGTACTTGGTACGTCACGGAACGTCACGTCTTTGGTTCGGTACCCCCAACTTGGATGCCTGTCGACAGGGTTTCGCAGGCCGGAAACACCAAACCTGCGAAACCCTGCACTGATCCGCCTTGTAGCTTGTTTGCGTTACTCTCGAGCTTGTCCGCTCTTGCGCTGCGGCCATACGACGCCGACACTCTTCATCCCTTTGGTGACATCCATTTCAGGGTGGTCCAGCACTACCGAGCGCAATGAAGGGCTACCGACCACGACCGGTTTGAACTTCTCGAAGCTGGCGTTGATCTCCTGCTGGAGCTCCTCAGGGAGGCCATACTCTTCGTAGCATGCGTAGAGACAATCAAACATTGCATTCCAGTGAACATCGGTCAACCCCATGCCGCGGTGAGCTGTGACCATGTCACGTCCCCGATAGCGAACATTGCCTCCCCACTCGGCGGCTAGGAAATCGACGAAGTTAATGTGTTCCCTGTTGAAGGACGACTCGGGCATGTGGTCCCATATGTGGCCAATGTCCGGATGCTGCATGCCCTTTTTCAGAGCTGCACCAGCGAACGCGAAGATTGCGTCGTAACCGCCGAGCCGCTCGTAGAGAGAGGCAGAAGCTGGGGCAGTGGTTTCTTGAGTGGATTCACGCATAGTTTAACTCCTTAGATTTCCACGTATTGTTCGACAGCTGGTTTTGACTGTTCGGCCGTTGGCGCCTGAGTTTCGGCGTGGGATTCGGTGACGACCGCGTTGCGAGTGCGGTTGAAGTGGACTTTAAAGACGTCGGGGCGCGAGTAGTGGCCCACAGGGTCCGCCGCGTTCTTGGCTTGGAGTATTGCCGCGTAGTCGATGTCAGCGTAGATGATGCCTTCTACTTCGGGAGGAAGTGGCTCTGCCAGGCTGCGGCCGTCCGGGCCGAAGATTCGTGCATGTCCTCCGCCGAGGTTCAGGAACTGCTTCTTGACTTCCGTGTCCGCCATGAGTTTCTGGCCGGCGGGGCCGACCAGACCGCAAGGGGCAACAACGAATGTCTGCCCTTCCACTGCGTACTGCCGGGAAGCCCCGACGTTAACCTCCGGGCTCAGGGCGTGCACCGCACCCTCAAAAAGCGAGAAACTGGGCCATGCTGCGACGTGAAGTTGCTCGCCTTGGGCGAACATGGCGTACTTCGTCAATGGCTGGAGATGTTCCCAGCACGCCAAGTGGCCCACCCTACCGAGTTCGGTATCAATAACCTGAATATCAGATCCGTCGCCTTCGCCGAAAAGTGTGCGCTCCACATGGGTCGGTTTCAGCTTGCGACGCGTTAGCTTTGTGGTCCCGGTTTTGTCGATGAACGCCTGCGAAATGTAGAGCGAGCCACCGTCACGCTCACTGAACCCGAGCGAGATCGATATGCCGAAATTTCGTGCCGCCTCTTCGACACGGATAAATTCAAGGCTTCCGGGGACCAAAGAGTTCTGAGCATAAGTGAGCTGGAACTGCGACTGCCAGGCTACCGAGTCGAGCCAGAGAAACCACGGGTACCCGGGTATCCACACTTCCGGAAATGTAATGAGGTCAGCCCCGTTATCAGCGGCTTCCCTGGTCAGGGCTATGGTCTTTTCGATGCCACCTGATAAGTCGTTCCAGACTGGTTCTGCCTGGACTGCGGCTACGCGGAGCTGCTTGGAATAGTCGGACATGCTATCTCCTGGGGTGTCTGAGGGAGTACAGGGAAACTCCGTACTTCATTGTGATAAGCACCACGCGCAGAGTTCTCGACGATGCCCGCATGCCGTTCGACGATTCGTGTACACCCCCGCGGCGAGAACCTAGGCTATTCACATGCCCTGCACAAGTGCCGAAACAGCCGAACAATGGTCCTCTGCCTGCAGCCAGGCTTTCGTTCCGCTGAAAGTTCGCTCGGCGTCCGTAGGCTTCACCGCCAGTCTTGAGCAGGCCCAGTTGCCGAGGAATGTCAGCATCGCCAAGGTCGTCAGCGAAGCCTCGGAGGTGTACAGGAGCCATGATCTGGTCAGGATGCATGAACGTGATGACATGCTGCTTTCCTTGCAACGCTCCGGAGTGGGGAACATCCTGCAGCATGGACGTTCCGCTCCGTTACAGCGAGGCCAAGCTGCCATGTACGACGCGTCTTCCCCCTACAGCCTGCAGTTCCCTTCGAAGATGAGCGAAATGGTTCTACAGGTTCCGCGGTCCGTAGTGCCGCTGACGGGTCTGGCTTTTGAAGGCCTGACAGCGCGTGTGCTCCCACCCTCTGCGTCTTTGACGGTCTTGACCAGTTTGTTGTGTTCGTTGGATCCAAAAGAGGCGGAAATCGGGAGCGAGATTGCTGCTGAACATCTGGCCGACGCCACGGTGAGTTTGCTAAAAGCAGTACTCGTATCAACAAGTATCGCGGGGAGGCCAGAAGTCGATGCTTCCATCTTGCACGTTGCGTTTTGTGGGTACGTCAACCAGCATTTCAGCGAATCTGACCTTGGGGTGGAGAGAATTGCTGGTGCGCATCACGTATCCGTGCGCTTGGTGCACAAAGTTTTTGCCGCAGAAGGCGATACTCCAGCTGGATTTATACGTCGGGTTCGCCTCGGGCATGCACGGTTTTTGCTTCGGGACGGGCATTCAGTGACAGGAGTTGCTTATCGTGTGGGCTTTTCAAACCCTGACACGTTCACCAGAGCTTACAAACGACACTTTGGCCTTCTGCCATCAGAAGACTCACGCCTTTAGGGGCCCCTTTCCTTCACCTGATCGCCCCCCGCCGAGCAGGCCATTGCTGGCTTGTTAGTCGGCCCATGGCCAACCTAGAAAGCGCGGATCCGTCAGAAGTCTCGGGCCAATTCATACCGCTCCCGACATGTGCCGCCGGAAACGACGGCGGCGGCACGCTGGGCCGGGTTGCCGGACTTGAAGATGCCGGAACCGACGAACACGCCGTCCGCACCGAGCTGCATCATCATCGCTGCGTCGGCCGGGGTGGCGATACCGCCGGCGGTGAACAGGACGACCGGGAGCTTGCCTGCGGCGGCGATTTCCTTGACCAGTTCGTACGGGGCCTGCAGTTCCTTGGCCGAGACGTACAGTTCGTCCTCCGGCATGGAGGTCAGCTTCTTGATCTCGACCTGATCCTCGAGAAGCGACGGTCCAGCGGGCTCATCGTCCTCAGCCGGCACGCCGAAACACAGCTCCACCGCCGGCTGGTGGAAATCCGCGACTGTGAAATGGCCAGCCCCACGATAGACGGGCGCCTCGACGCACACGGCCGCTCAGTCGTCGAACGCGCCGAACTCGCCCTTCAGAGACGCTCCGGCGCACGGCTCACGGCTCACGCGAAAGATTCTGGTCCAAGTAACAAGACGCTCAGGCGTCATGCGGCGCTGCCCCGACCCAGCCATGAAGACGCAGAAGAATCTTCGCTGTTTGTCATTCTGATGCTCGATCATCGCTGGGCGGGTCCTCCGCGCAACCAGGGCGCTTTACGCCGACCCCCCTCCAAAACTTCTCTCCGCGCTCCGCTTCTTTCCTCGCGAACTTTTGGATTGTTGCCGGTCCCCCAAGTTGCACTCCGGCCCCTCATGCCCAGCACTGGACCCTCAATCAGAACGACGACGAAAAACCAACGCCCACGGCCAACGCCGCCCCTGAGGGAGAAAGATCATGGAAACGCTCACCATCACGACCCCCGCCGATGTCCTCAGCTTCATCGGCCACACACTCGGCTTCTGGCCGCAGGAAAGCCTTGTGTGCATCACGCTGGACACCAACCACATCGGCGTGACGCTCCGCGTGGACCTCCCCAAGCGCGACGGTGGAGAACTCGCCTACGCCCGAACAGTCGCCGGCTACCTCGCGTCGACGGCCTCATGGAACAAATCCTCCTGGCCCAAACCCCCGGCAAGCCGCAATGGACCCGCGTCGAATGGGCCCAGCAAATACTGCTCCACGCCTACACGCACAGCAGCATCCACCACTCGGCGCCGCTCCTCACCGCCATCGGCTACATCAACTGGTGGGAAGGCCGCGGCAGCAAAGCCCACCAATAAAGGCCTACTCCTTGGTACCAATGGACTCGTTGCCCCATCTACCGTCAAGCACGATAGCGACGCACCGTCAAGATCTCCTCATGAACGAAGTGGGGCGCGGACGGGCTCCTACGCCCCACCTCGTGTGCACCGCAGGAACCGTCTAAGCACCCGCTGGAAGAAGCCCGCCGGGCTGCGCACGAACGGCCTGCTCCAGGAGCATCTTCACTTGGTTGGTCGCGACAGGTGTTCCGGGAGTGTCAACCATCCATCGGAGGCCTTCCTCCTGCGACATGTTTTCCGGGCGGGTGCTGGGCATGTACGGCGCAACATAAACGGGTGTGCCGGGTTCGAATCGCCAGCTCTCCGCGAGGCTTCCAGCAAAGACAGCGTCATATCCAATCCGATCGATAAGGTCACCCACGACAGTCTCCGCCTGCTTGGAATCTGCCGCGAACGGAAGCGCGCTCCGACTCGAGGCACCGGCAGGTCTGGCGCTGGAACCGAGATTCGCAAACGAGATGGCGTTAAAGGCCTTCGCGACCAAACTGTCCGATAGGTGACTCTGCACAAGCTCGCTTGACGTGGATTCGCCGCGGTCAAGGACGGCAATGTTTCCGTCTCGTTCCGGATAGTAATTCATGGTGTCTATGACCACTTTTCCTGCCAAATCTGCCTGCGATAAGGTCCCGTAGTTCGCAAGCGGAATGGTTGCTATCACCACTGGGCCGGCCTGGGCAGCTTCAGCGGGAAATCCGGCCCGTGCATTTGGTCCAAGCGTTGACACAAGTCCGCTCAAGGTGCTGGGGTCCCTTGAGTTGCTCAGAAGCACTTCCATCCCCGCATCGATCGCCAGTTGGGCCAACGTTCTGCCAATCATTCCCGCGCCGATTATTCCAATTGTTGTCAAGACTGCTGTCCCTTCTTGATGTGATATGGCAGTGAACTGCCATATGCGACTCTAGCAGTACTGGCAGAGAACTGCCAGATAGTATAATGTCAGGGTGAACAATATTGAATCTCCCGTTCGAGCTGATGCAGCACGAAATGCCGAAAGCATCATCCGGGCAGCCCGTGCGGTGTTCCTCGAAATGGGCCCGGAGGCCTCCCTGGACGAGGTAGCAGCCCAGGCTGGTGTCGGGGCACGAACGCTATATAGGCATTTTCCGAGCAGGGAACATCTGGTCAAAGCAGCGTTGGATCAATGCATCAGGGAGGATGTTGCGCCCAAAATCCGGAGTGCGGTTTCGGAGCTTGACCCTCGCGTCGGTCTAAGGGAGGTGATGACCGCGGCTACCGACATGGTGGCCCGCGAGGAAAACGTTATTGCCGCCGCCCGCAACGCCTTGGTGCCTACCGCGCGTTCAGCCAGTGTCATCACCACTGCGCTGGCTGAACTTCTGCACCGAGGACAAGCAAGCGGGCAAATCCGGCCAGACGTGTCCCCAGGGGACCTGTTTACATTCCTGGCGATGCTGACCAGCGTTCATTGGGGCCGCGGAGTCGAGGGCAGCGGACCCAGCCGGGCCATCGCACTTCTCCTTGAATCATTACGTCCTGCGGATACCAATGCGCTGCCGGAAATCGAGGCGGACGACTGCGAAATACCAAGGACAAGCCACCGGAGCTGAACGATCCGGGTCCCCACATGTTGAACTGCGCCTGTCGACCGAAGGACCATGGCACTAACTCGAGGCAGATCGCGAAAATTGGACTACTCCCCCGCGGAATGGCTTCCCTGCACGAGGTTACTCCTTCTCCACCGCCATCGGGCCGGCGCCAATTGGTCTGCGGCTTGCGGCGGGGACAAAATGCAGAAACGCATGCTGCACACCAAACGTGAAGACGCCGGCGTTGCGATCCGAGCCCGGCGTGCTGGGAAACGTCTCCAGCACGCCGGGAATACCTGTTATGTCGGGTCTGACTCAGTAGGCCGAGGCAACTTCTGGAACTGCGGGTGCGATTCCCCCCGAGTGTCTGGGCGATCGACAAGCCGAACAACGCCATGGAGATGCCGCCGACGATACCGAGGCTAAAAGCTTCCGTACAGGGCGCTCCTGCAAAGAGTCATGATGACCCTATCGATGGGAGCAAACTGGGCTTTACTGACAGCCAGATTGACGGACAGAGGAGTGATGACGAAGTACAACTTGAGTGCCAGAGCCACGCAGGGAGAATGACGGCCATAATGCCTGGGATTCCGAACGCCAGGCACGTCCCCCGAATTCGAGAGCGTGCGCCATGGGCATTGTAAGTGCGCCGCCCTTGTACCCAAATCGATCGTAGACGACGGCGCCGACCGACTTAAGTATGCCAAACTGCAAAATATGACACGATCAAGCCTGCCGTTGCCATGTCATGACCTTTGGTTTGAGCAACCGGGGTTGACCGGGACGACCATTCCCGATTCCGTCGAGATTAAGAAGCGCCGAGAATAACAGGTTTCCGCAGTTCGGTGGCGGCGGTGCGTCATTAACCGGCGGTAGCACGTCATTAATCACAGGAGGTCATCACCCTGGACGAATCCAGACTGATGACCTCATTCCCACAGCTAAAGCGGACACAGGGTCCCCAATATCGCCGCCGTTGATCATCAATCCCAACGTCAATTGGCTAGACCCAGCTGGGCAGCATTTCCGCTCGGTATCGGGCTCCAAAGCCGCCGCTAGGCAAGATTCCTGCGATGCGGTCCAGATCACTCCGCGTCAAATCAACGTTGACGGCGTGGATATTTTCCTCCACTCTTCGAGGGTCACGGGACCCGGGAATCGGGACAATGTGTTCGCCTTGAGCAAGTAACCACGCGAGGGCTAACTGCGCCACGGTAGCCCCTCGAGTTTGCGCAAATTCAGATAACTGGCGCGTTGCTTCCACGTTCTTCTCAAAGTTTCCTGGTTGCCAGCGCGGGTCGAATGCCCGCATATCCGTCTGGGCGTCGTAGTGGCTAGCCGGCTGGGCAGTGCCAGTAAGGAAACCGCGGCCGAGCGGCGAGTATGGTACGAATCCAATGCCAAGTTCCGACAGGACTGGAAAGAGTTGTTCGGCGTCCCGTTCAAAGAGGGAATATTCCGTCTGGAGTACCGATACGGGTTGGATCTCATGGGCGGCGCGAATATTTTTCTCGCCCGCCTCGCTAAGTCCAAAGTATTTCACTTTGCCAGCGTCAATCAGGTCCTTGACCGCACCTGCCACCTCCTCTATGGGAACAGCAGGATCTACGCGGTGCTGATAGAGAACGTCGATATGCCCTGTGTCCAGATACTTCAGGCTTTTATCGACAACTTCACGGATGTGATCCGGATTGCTGTTTAGGGACCAATCGGGGTTGTAGCCGAATTTAGTGGCGAGGGTTACTTCATCACGGAATGGAGCGACTGCCCTGCCCACAATCCGCTCATTCTCACCCCAGCCATAAAGCTCGGCGGTATCGAATAACGTTACGCCCAGCTCGTGGGCCCGTCGAATAGCCTTGATGCCGCCCTGTTCGTTTGAAGATCCATAGGCCAGAGAGATTCCCATTGAACCATAGCCCAAGGCAGAGGTAGCCAGGCCTTGCTGGCCCAATATGCGCTGTTTCATTTTTCCCTACTGTGTTGTGGACGTGATTGATTGCTGTGCTGTTGCACCTAATTTTCACGCGGACCGTATTTTCCTTCAGCCAGGCGTGCGACTGACGACCACGACTCCCAGGTATCGAGTCGCCCCTTGTACACGTCCGGCAGGAGTCGGAGAGGCGCTTCTCCAAAAAAGACCCTCAGGGGAGGGTGTTCCGCATCTACAACCGCAAGAATTGCGCTGCCAAATCCGAGGGGCTTCGGCGAAGGCTTGGCGAAAACCTGTGAGAGGGCTGTACGAACCCCTGCATACTCCGGCATCTGCTCAACAAATGTCGCGGAAGAGCCTGCCCAATCAGTATCAAATCCGCCAGGCTCGACGATAGTGACGTTAATCCCAAAGCCAGCCAGCTCTTGTGAAATACTGTCCGAATAGCCCTCCAGCGCCCACTTAGAGGCGTGGTAGGCGCTTAGTGTTGGGAATGTTGTCACGCCTCCAATGGATGAGATCTGTACGATATGACCAGATCCTTGTTGACGAAGAATGGGTATAACTTCATTCGTGACAGAGACCGCGCCGAAGAAGTTGGTCTCCATCTGGTCTCGGACCTGCTGCAATGAAACTTCCTCGGCAGTTCCGAATAGGCCGTAGCCAGCGTTGTTGATCACGATGTCCAATCGACCAAATGATTCGTGTGCGGAACGAACGGCACTCTTGACCTGTGACTCGCTCGTGACATCAAGTGCGAGAGGGAGGATTGCGTCGCCGTAGCGCTCCAAGAGATCAGAAAGCGTCTCGATATTACGGGCGGCCGCCGCGACACGATCACCTCGTTCGAGGGCCGCCTCTACGAATACCCGGCCGAATCCCCTTGATGCTCCAGTCACAAACCATGTCTTACCCATAACTTTTCTCCTTTTCCAGGACTGCTCGAATTGATCTGAATGATGCGGTTAGACCTGTGGGGCAAGCCGAATTAGTGCGCCTCTGATTCTGCGTCGACTCTCCATGCGCGAAGCGCGAAGTAGGAAGCCGCCGTCACTATCACTCCTGCAAGGACCAATGGAGCACCAGGACCGATTCCCTCCCCAATGACTCCACTGATGATTGGCCGGAAGATCGCAGCGAGATCGAACATGATCCAATACAGTGCCGCTCACTTCGCAGTGCGCCGATGCCGAAGGCTGAAAGAAACCCTACGAGTGCTATGACGTAAACTGGGGCAGGAAGTTTTTGCATTTGTCTCCGAGACATTTCGGATGGAGTAAGGCCCGGCTGGCCCCCTCGGTGCCTTCTCCGCCGCAGCCCGGGGACAAATCGCGGTCTGCGTCCAGCCAGGTCCACCTAGTTGAGTTGGCCTCGTGCTGTGCGAACGAGTTTTTTGTTGGCAAACTCGTTCAGACCAAACTCTCCTAGTTCGCGGCCAAATCCGGAGGCCTTCACTCCCCCGAACGGGAGTTCTGGCTCGGTGCCAGCAGTGGCGTTTATCCCAACCATGCCAACCTCGAGCCTTAGGGCCACTTTCTCTGCCAGTTCGTGGTCGCCGCTCCAGACCGAACCTGCCAGACCGTAGATCGTATCGTTGGCGAGGGTAACGGCCTCGTCGACATCGTTGACTCGATGGAGGACGGCCACAGGCCCAAAGATTTCTTCATTCCAAGCACGCATGCCAGGTTTCACGTCCGTAAGGACGACAGGTGGCATGAATGCTCCTGAAAAATCGTGCGCGTCACCGCCGGCCAGCACGGTCGCGCCGGCCGCAACAGCCTCATCGACGATCCCTTGAATCTCCTGGCGCGCCTGCACTGAAACCATCGGCCCAAGGAGGGTGCCCTCGGATGTTGGATCGCCGGGGACGATGGCGGACATTGCATGTACGAACTTGGTAGTAAACGCCTCGTACGTGTCAGCCATAATGATGAACCGCTTAGCCGCCACACAGGCTTGACCCCCGTTTCCGATCCGAGCTGTCACCGCCTGTCGCACAACCCTGTCAAGGTCGTGATCATCGAGAACAATAAAGGGATCGGACCCGCCCAGCTCAAGGACGACCTTTTTCAGGTAACTGCCGGCCAGTGCACCAACCGCGGCTCCCGCTTTTTCGGAGCCCGTGAGGGAGACACCTTGTACGCGAGGGTCCGCGATTACAGACTCAAGATCCGCATGCTTGGCGAAGAGATTAATATATGCATCATCAGGCAAACCGGCGTCATGGAAAAGCTTTTCTAGGGCAAGTGCTGATTGAGGACAGTTGGCTGCGTGCTTGATCAGGACGGTGTTGCCCAACAAGAGGTTGGGCGCTGCAAACCGAACGACCTGATAGTAGGGGAAGTTCCAAGGCATGATGCCTAGAACCGGACCTATTGGCACCGTCTTCACCACCGCAATGTCACCACTGGAAGGAAACAGCGGCTGGTCCTTCAAAAACTCCGATGCGTTGGCTGCGTAGTAGTCAAGAATATTTTGGAAGAGTCGTGTGACTTCAGTCCTTGCCTGCTGAATAGGCTTACCCATCTCCAACGTCGCGATCTGGGCAAGTTCCTCAGCGCGCTCGCGGGCTAGTTCAGCCGCGCGGCTGAGCACGGAGACCCGTTCATCCACTGGTGTATCCCTCCAGGAGGAAAAAGCAGCTGTTGACCGTGTGACGGCGTCCTCCAGCTCTTCCGGCGTCAACGTATTGTATGTCGCATGCACTTCCCCGGTAGCTGGGTTTTTTGTCGTATACATAGCATTCCTCTGTGTCTTTGTTGCTGCGCTGAATCGTTGCGGGCAAGGGTGTGCAAGGGAATTCTCAGACACCTTGGCCTTGGCTCCGCTGTCCGGACCGGAAGCCTGCCAACCCCGCACTGAAAGCGTCGCTTTCGGATTGAATCTGCTTACTGATGCGTTCCCCATACTCGAGTGCCGAATCCCACTGAGACACCTCGTCAGGGATGGTCCACAGAGCACGTTTTGACCATTTGAGTGCCGCCCTATCAAAGCCAGCAACTCTGTCCGCCAGTTCCTGGACTGTTATCGCTAGGTCCGATAAGGGCACGGAAGCATTGACCATTCCCCAGTCGGCTGCGGTGGTTCCATTGATTCTCTGAGCCGTAAGGATGAGCCAGGCAGCGCGCTTACGACTGATACGTAGCTGTGCGGCCGGACCAGCGAGAGTCGGATATAGCCCGAATCCCATCTCCGGCATACCAATCTGCGCTTCATCCGCAGCCACCGCCAGATCTGCAACGTTAATCAACGTGGAACCTCCACCAAGCGCGAATCCATTGACCGCGGCGATAACTACAGAAGGGTGATTTCGCAGTTCATTCTGAACTCCGGACCAAGTGCTTCTGCTGTCCAGTTCAGCATTACCCGCATTTCCGGACGCACCTTCCGTGAGGTCAACTCCGGCACAGAATGCCGGTCCGTTTCCAGTCAAAACAATGACTTTCGACTGCCGGCATTCATCCAAAACTTCGATCAAACGAGTTCTGGCCGCCAAGTTCATGGCATTGCGCTTGTTCGGCCTATTCAACGTGACCCATGACACCCCATTGTCTCGATGCGCGAGAAGAATCAGGTCACCATTTTCCGAGAATCCGGTCATTAGGAGGCCACCCTGAATTTTGGCAAGGCATAGTCGTCGTTGAGCGGCTCAAAGACTACCTCGACCTGTTGATCGCAGATGAGGTCTTCTGGTGCATCAACAATGGTGCTCATGACCATCGGTCCATCATCCAGTTTCACCAACGCGACAATGTAGGGGACGTCCTCAGAGAATGCGGGGAAGTACTTCTGATGCATGATGATCCATGACCACAATGTTCCTCGTCCTGTGGAGGCCCGCCAACTGAAATCGGGGTCCAGGGTCACTGGATCAATTGGCGACTCGGGATAGCGGGGAACACCGGAAGGTCCGTACTGAAGCCGGAATTCTCCTCTTACTGTTCCTTCCCAAAATCCGCGGTTCAAGTCCGTGATCGCTGGCAGCATCTTTTCGAGTTGTTCCCGTGTGGGCACAGTCTCACTCTCCTATCAAAATGTGTGACGTAGTGATTGGGGATGCGCAAATGTATTGGGCAACGTTTGCGTCGCGTACTTGTCGTTCGCCTGCTTCGCCTCGCAATTGAACGACGGCTTCGACATGATGCGCCCAACCCTGCATGTAGCTCTCTCCGGTGTGGCCTCCGGCGGTATTAATGGGGCTCGCTCCATCCCGCCCTATCCTGTCAAGGCTCGCCCACTCCCAGGCTTGCCCTTGCGGGGCATAATTAAAACCTTCCAAGCTGAACAAGATGGTCGGCGTGAAATTGTCGTAGATCTGGGTAACGTCGACGTCTTTTGGCGTCAAACCAGTTTGGGTGTAGAGATCTTTCGCAACTCTTTGAGAGGCGTCGTAGAAAAAGCTGGAGCTCGTGTAGTAATTGCTTACATCCGCTGCAGACGCCGTCCCGGCAATCCTGACTGGACGATGCGGCAGGTCTTTCGCCCGGTCGATGGTGGTCAATATGATGGCAACGCCGCCGTCATTGATGATGCAGTAGTCATAGAGTCTGAGTGGTTCGGCAATGAAGCGGGAGGCGAGGTACTGCTTGGCCGTTATCTGCTCGCGCATCACAGCAACTGGGTTCAAGGCCGCATTTTGACGGTTGTTAATGGCAAGGGGGGCCAGAGCACCATCAGGAACCCCGTACAAGTGGCGGTAGCGTTGATACATCATTGAGACGTACGCGCCAGGAGAGGTCATTCCATATAGGGAGTCGTACACAGAAGTCGGACTTGCCGTGTAACCTCCGCCATACTTCATTTGCACCGACCTTCCGTTGTTGCCATAGACGCACGCGACAACGTCAGCCTGGCCAGTGGCAATCAGGGCAGCGGCCTGTTGTATGGCTACTCCGCTCATTCGGCCAGAGCCTTCAAGGCCGTTGATTACACGGACATTTCCTAATCCGAGTACGTGGCCACCGTGTTCGTACTGAATCCTTGCGGTTAGAAGACCGTCGATTTCACTCTTCGCCAGACCTGAGTCGGCTATGGCCAGCCGGAGGGCCTCGGCCCCTAATGCGTACTGGTCGCGCTGGGCATCTTTCTTGGCATAGAGAGCGCCAAAATCAGTTTGTCCAACCCCAACAATGGCAACTTCTCGTAGGTCATTCATATTTCTCTACTTCCATGAAACTCGGCGTCCCCCACTTCAACCATATGGTTGTTTGATATTTAGTGCTAACGTTCGACAAACGGTTTCGGGCAGGTTCGCCTATATCGATGCAGGTAGTGGGACCAGGTCCCGCAATGGAATTGCGGCGTTCGCCAGGAGAGCGGAGTCGACTACTGCACCTGCTGCTACTAGCTTCTTAGCGAAAGCGAAGTCCTTTGGACTATTTGCGATATCCGCCGAGATAACTACCCCGCACTTCAGGTAAAAGACGGTGATGGCACGAGCCCTGGAGGGGTCGTGCCGGACTACGAGTTCGTCGTAGCCTCGAGACAGTCCGACGACCTGCAGTTTCACATCGAACTGGTCCGACCAAAACCATGGAACGCTGTTGAATGGGAGGCAGTCCCCCGTCAAGTTGGCCGCGACCCTCCTCGCCTGGGCGGAAGCATTTGGAACGGACTCCAGCCGGCTGAGCCCGCCGTGTTGCTGGTCTGGGTACCGGGCCACGTCGCCTATTGCGTAAATATCAGGGTTGGAGGTCTGCAGGTACTCGTTTACGAGGATGCCGTTGTCCACCTTCAGCCCTGCACCCAATGCAAGTTCCGTGTTGGGAACAAGGCCTATCCCTGCTATAAGGAAGTCCGCCTCGATCTTCGTGCCATCAATCAGGTACAACGACACAAAGTTTCCAGCGTCGTCGGTTTCAAACTTGTCAATACGAGCGTTGAACCGTATCTCAACGCCTTCGTCCTGGTGGAGCTGACGAAAGAAGTCCGAAACTACGGGAGACGTTACGCGAGAGAGCAGCCTGGGGTTGGCTTCAAGGAGCGTTACGTCGACCCCTAGGGAGCGTGCCACAGAGGCCATCTCAAGGCCGATGTATCCTCCGCCAATAACTACCATGCGCCTCGCCTGGCGCAGGTGTTGCCGAATGAGCGACGCGTCTCGGGCGGAACGGAGTGTAAAAACGTTCCTCGCACCTGATAACTCAGGATTTGGGAGCGAACGAGGTCGCCCCCCAGTCGCAAGAATCAGCTTGTCATAAGGAACAGTAGTTCCGTCCTCGAGAACGACATGACAGTCTGCGCTGTTGACGCTAATTGCGCGAGCCTCCGTAAGTATTTCAATTTCGTGATCGCGATAGGACTCGGCTGTCCGGAGAATAAGACCCCCCTCGTCCACCTGACCCAATAGGAATGCTTTCGAAAGTGGGGGTCGACTATAGGGAAGAAGAGGTTCGTCCCCGATCATGGTGATTGGCCCTTGATGCCCTGCCATACGCACGGCCGCAGCTGCATCGCCGCCAGCCTGACCCGCTCCGACGATCACGACGTGATCTGTTGACGCCACCCGCGGCGCTTCGGTTACCACCGGACTACTGCGCTTCTGGCACGTGCACAATGAGGCCATTCAGATTGGCGTTGCACTTGAGCTGACATGACAAACGACTGAACTGCGTCGGTGCAACTGCCACGGCCTCCAGCATTGCCTCCTCGTCCGGACTTGGAGTCCCAACCTTTCCGGCCCAGCCCTCGTCGACGAAGACGTGACATGTGGCGCAAGAGAGATCCCCCCCGCATTCGCCCACAATGCCGTCAACGAAGTTACTCACGGCAGCATGCATCACGGTTTCAGACTCGTCCGCTTGTACATGCTGGCGCTGTCCTGATTGATGGACATACACAATCTCTGTCAAAGCAACCTCCTCGTTGCCATCGGACGCTCATTGGCGTCGCGATGAAAAATTCAACCAACCATTTGATTATAGACAGCCCGGCCATCGGGAAGCAACGGGATCTCTTATATAACTTGTTGGTTGACAGTCTTCGAAGGTAACCCTAAAGTGAGGAAATCCCGTCGTTTGGCCGTATCAAGGAGGATACTAATGACCCCAGCAGCGACATCTGCCGAGACCTTGCCCGATCTAAGCAGGCCTGAGACGTTTAGTGAGGAAGTGCCCCACGAAGCCTTCGACGCTATTCGGCGCATGCCTGCGCTCTACTGGCAACGGGCCGAGTTCGGAACTCCCAATGGCGGTTTCTGGGCTGTGACACGGTTCGAGGACATTCTGGAGTTTGAGAAGCGTCCTGACCTTTTCAGTTCCTGTGAAGGCCCCGGGTTTCCCTTAATGGGTAGTGGTCCAAACAACGAGTTCGGCGACAATCTGATGTTCATGGATCCGCCCAAGCACGGCCGCGTTCGCCGAGCGGCCGCCGCATCATTTGGGCCGCGAGTTGTGGCAAATTTCGACGGCTGGATCCGCGAGATCGTCGCAGAAGTGCTCGACGATACCCTCCCCTCGGGCAAGTTTGACTACGTGGAGCACGTGGCAAAGCTAATTCCCTCACGAGTCGTGGCGCGCGTCTTGGGTGTGCCTTTCGAGCGACGGGGTGACATAGTGCGATGGACAGATGCGATCTTCCACGCCTCAGCTTTCCCAGATTCGGGCGCAGTTATGCTCCAACAGTCGACAGATGAGATCTTTCCCTACATTCGGGAGTTGCAGCAGCAAAAACTGCGCGTTCCCGAAGATGATATGGTCACCGTTCTCGCCCAATACGTTGAACGTGGCGAGATTTCGCAGGAGGAATACCAGTACTACGTGAGCCTTCTCATGGTCGCGGGGTACGAAACCACGCATACCCTGATTGGACAATCAATGCGTATGATCCTAGAAGACCCCGCGATCGCCGAACAGACGTGGCGGGATGTCGAGGCCGGTGAAACTATGCGGGTGGTCGACGAGTTCTTGAGGTTCATCACTCCCGCCATGAACATGGCGCGTGTAGCAACGGAGGACGTCGAGTTTCTTGGTCAACAAATCCGCAAAGGTGATGTCATCCAGCTCTACTTCGTAGCAGCCAACCGCGACCCCGCGGTGTACACGAATCCTCATGTGTTCAATCCCCGGCGACCTGAGACAAAAACCCTCGCATTCGGAAGCGGAGCACACCGGTGCATCGGCAACAGCCTCGCCAAACTTGAAGTGCGAATATTGCTGGAAGAGCTCCACAAGCGCTCAGTAAAACTGGAACTCGACGGTACTCCCCGCCGGGGGCACAGCACCTGGATCAATCAATTGTTTGCGCTTCCCGTCAAGGTCGGATGAGCATGTCCTGCAGGGTCAACATATGGCCCTGCAGGCCCTCCAGCCTGAAGATCCAGGTCTCCGAGGTTTCCATTTGCTGTTGCCTCGCCCACGAGTTTGTTGCAGCATCAGGGAACGCACACCTCGTTACTGCAACCGACAGGCGCGATAAACAGGATTCCAAGTCGTCGCGTTGTCGATGCTATCCGAAAGGTGGAATGTCCGCGTTTACGAGGATCGGCACACCGGTATCGGCACACCGGGCAGTTGGAAGTCTTCGATGAAGTCCGAAATCGCATCTGATTTCTTAAGTGATGATCAGTAGTCCCGGATCGAACCTCTGCTGCCGACTTCGAACGGGCGGCGGTGCCGCCCGTTCCGTGGCATCGGCCGGTTGTTGAAAGCATCAGTCCGATACCGCAGCGGGATCCATGGCGGGACCTGCTAGCAGAGCTCGGTCTCCGGCATACCCTTGTAGAAGCGCACCGCCGTTTCGCCTCCGACGGGACCTGAGACCGAGCCATGCCAGGGCTTCTGGCCGAAGTGGACGCCACAGGGCAGACCTACGGGACAGTTTCGGTGGACTCGCCCATCAACGGAGCCCACGAGCGCGGGATGACCCTTCCCCGCGCCACGGGGGAACTCCCGAATTACAAGCTGCTAGCTGAACCTCCGGACCATGCGAGCAGTCGCTCCCGTGGCGGACTAAAAACAAAAACCCATAATGCTGCGAAGGTGAGGGCCCGCGTCTGGCGGCTCGGCCATGTTCCCAGTCGTCATGGGAGCGATCCGCGTGCCTCGCCTCGACGGGGCCGTGCAAGAACCGTTCCCGATGCCCTGGCGTCGCGACTGTCAATGGCCATCAGTTTCTGCCCACCGGCGGCCAGTGAATGTGCCCGCTGCTTGAATTCTAGGGGTCGTTGCAACGCCCTTGCTTAGCTGGCTATCAGTAAATCACGTAGACGCTCGGCTGGGGTGTCCCAGTCCAGTGTCTTGCGTGGTCGTGCGTTGAGTTCCTGGGCGACGTGTTCCAGGTCCTCTGGCCCGTAGGCGTTCAGGTCGGTGCCTTTCGGGAAATATTGGCGCAGCAGCCCGTTTGTGTTCTCGTTGGATCCCCGTTGCCAGGGTCTGGCGGGGTCGCAGAAGTAGACGTCCATGTCGGTGGCGATGCTGATCGCCTTGTGTTTGGCCATTTCGGCGCCTTGGTCCCAGGTCAGGGATCCCCGCAGGTGCGCCGGGAGGGTGGACATGGTTTTGATCAGCCCGTCGCGGACCGATTCGGCGGTGTGATCCACCGGCAGGTGCACCAACATCACGTAGCGTGTGGTGCGTTCGACCAGCGTTGCGATCGCCGACTGGTTGTAGGCTCCGGTCACCAAGTCGCCCTCCCAATGGCCCGGGACGGCGCGGTCTTCGACCTCGGCGGGGCGTTCGGAAATGTTGATCATCGGGTCACGGAACCGGCTTGTGCGTTCCTCGGGGTTCCTGTGCTGCTTGCGGCGTGTCCGGCCGCTGCGCAGGGCCTCTTTGACCTCGCGTTTGAGTCCGCCTCTGGCCTGGAAGTAGAGGGCCTGGTAGATCGTTTCGGTACTCACGCGCATCTGCTCGTCATCGGGAAATTCCTTGATCAGCAGCTTCGAAATCTGTTCCGGGGACCAACGGGTGAGGAGCTTGGTCTTCACGTAGTCGTGCAGTTCCCCGGGTTCTGCCAGCTTACTGTCCTTCGGCCGTGCCCGGGCCGCAGTGGCGGCCCGGTGAGCACCGTAAGGCCGGTAACCCAGCACCGGGTGGCTGTTGCGCTTGATCTCCCGGCTGATGGTGCCCACGGACCGGCCCAGGGCCCTGCCGATCTCCCGCATGGAAGTCCCGTGGGAGAGCAGATCCGCGATCCTCTCCCGCTCCTGCAGGGAAAGGTAGCGGGCGCTGATGGGCTGCTCCAGAGCTTCCAACGCCACCGGTGCGGGTACCGGCTCCGCCACTGAGACTGGCAGCTCCGGCACCGCCGCTGCCGTCAGCTCCGGCGCCGCTGTAGGGGCCGGAGGTTCCGCGAATGTAGTTCTCACCTTCTGTGTATACGGCAGATCCGCGGCCTGGCCTTGGGTGGCGGCCGTGTCCTTTGCAGCCTGTTGCCGGTCCCAGTTGTAGGAACTCGGTTTGCTGGCGCCGACAGCCATGGCGGCGTCCCTCCGGCCGGCTCCTTCCTGGCGCAGGCGCAGGTAGTGAAGCTGCTTCGCCGACGGGCCTCGCGTACCGACCGAGACCAGACCGGCGGCCTTGACCCAGTTGTGGCAGGTGGAATGGTTCAGGCCCAGTTGCCGGGCTGCCGCGCTGACATTGCCGACCTCGTGCAGCAGACCCAGGAACTCCTCAATCACCGCCGGTGGGGGGCGATGCGCAGGAGCAGCCCTCCCGGTTCCTATGGCCCGTGGTTTTCTCCCGGCAGGGTTGACCTTGCCGGCCCAGCTATGCGCGGTGCTGATGTTCAATCCCAGCTCCTGGGCCGACGCGGTAATGTTGCCCGTCCTGTCCAGAACGGCATAGAAGTGGTCCTTCTCCGCCTGGCTGTACTGGCGCTGCGGCCTGATCCCGGCAGCGTTCGCCCACTTCTGGCACGTGCTCCTATTGATGCCGAGCTCCTGAGCCGCCTCGGCGACAGTTCCCAGACGCGCCACGGCGGAAAGGAAATCCTGTCTTTGGGCACGGGTATGGGACTGCTGGGAACGCTTCCCGAGCGCCCCGGTCCTCGACGCCGGGTCTTCCGTGAAAGAAGATTTTTTCCCTAAGGGGAGACTATTTTTCGATGGTGATTCCATGGTGTTGCAACTCCCGATTATCCGGAGGTGTTGCAACGATGACTAGAACTCGCCCAGTGGGCATTTTCGTGGCCGCCTACGGGCAGTTTTTCATGGCCGCTAACACGCGACCTGCTATGACAAGTCCCGCTGACATCCCGCGCCGGCGTCGTTCTATGCCCGTGATCATCTGGCTACGCCAATAAGGAGACACGCCGTAGGCGGATCGCATAAGAGGCAAACGGGAATAGCCGTCCTCGGCAATGGATCGGGAATCGCACTACAGCGGTCGGGGATCTACTTCCGATTCTTTTGGACCACGTTGATGATCCATCGTGCCAGGCATAACGTTATCGCCGCGGTGCAGAGCCGAACATTTTCTGCGCATGTCCCTTAGATGGCCTGATGTCCGCACCAAACCGAAGATCGTGCGTATAGCAAACAATCGAGGACGCTTTGCCCAATATCTCAAGAGCGGGCAGTGTAAGCATGAACCAGCCAAAACTTTGCGTGCTGGAATCCATGGGATCACGACCGCAGACAGCCTACATTTCCGTGTTGAAGCTGTGATTGGGGCAGTCCATCCATCCGGGCATTCGTTAGCTCCAGTCCGCACAGTCTGAGCATAAGAACGATCGTCAGCCTTGTCCGGTTATTGCTCGCCAAAGTCCTTCCCTGGCAACTACCCCACCGGGCGTCCTTCACGAGCGGGCTGTCTGGCACTCACAGCGAACCGGCTGTGAGTGCCAGAGGATTAGTGACGCCCGAATGTTTGACGGTTCCCCTGGTTTATCCAGACCGCCTTTTCCTCTGTGTAAGCGTCGAGAGCATCTGGTCCGAGCTCCCGCCCAATTCCGCTCTGTTTGAAACCTCCAAACGGAACGTTGAACGAAACCAAGCGATAGCTGTTGACCCATACGGTCCCAGCGCGGACCCTTCCAACCATGCGGTGGGCCCGCCCGACGTCGTTCGTCCAAATCCCCGCCGCAAGTCCGAACTCCGTGTTATTCGCGATGCTTACCGCTTCGTCTTCATCTTTGAAGCGGATGACGCTTGCTACAGGGCCAAAAATTTCATCTTGAGCAAGCCTGGAGCCATTGTCGACGCCAGCAAAAACAGCCGGCTCGATGAAGAGCCCGTTTCCGTTGCCGCTTGCGTCCGCGCGAGTGACTCCGCCAGTGACAAGTTCGGCCCCTTCGTCCTTACCGATCGAAACGTATTCCAGCACCTTCTGGAACTGTGCTCGATTTGCCACCGGTCCAACGTCAACAGACGGGTCCAGGGGATCTCCAAGGCGAAGAGACCTGGTGGCCTTCGCCAATCGCTCAACAAACTCGTCATGGATGGCATCCTGGACCAAGACACGTGAACCTCCCATGCAGGTCTGGCCCGTGGCTGCGAATATGCCCGCCATGACTCCATGAACGGCATCGTCAAGGTCCGCATCGGCAAAGATGATGTTGGGCGATTTTCCACCCAATTCGAGAGTGACCCGTCCGATTCGTTCTGCGGCTTGCTTGTAAATTGCCCGACCCGCGCCCGTGGAACCGGTGAACGCAATCTTGTCGACTTCCGAGTGGGAGACTAAAGCTGACCCGGTGGGCTGGCCAAAACCGGTCACGACGTTTATTACTCCTGGTGGAAACCCAGCTTCCATAGCCAGCTCGGCCAACCTGAGCGTTGACGTCGGAGTAACTTCTGAGGGTTTGATGACAATGGTGTTTCCAGCGGCAAGAGCTGGGAACAGCTTCCACGACAACAGCCCCAGGGGGGTGTTCCATGGGGTGATGGCAGCGACGACGCCGATCGGCTCCCGGACGCTATAAGCGGTGGTATTCGGTATCAGTGACTGGAAGGTGCGGCCGTGAATGTTCTCAGCCAAGCCTGCAACGTAATGAGCCTGCGGACCCAACGTCCGGGCGCCGGCAAGCATTTCAGTGATGAGTTTGCCGTTCTCGTGGATTTGGATTTTTGCGAGTTCCTCGGCGTGTTCCCCTATGAGATCGCCGAACCGCCGAAGCAGTTGCGACCGGACGAGAGGCGATGTTGTGCCCCAACCATCCTGGTCGAACGCGCGACGAGCTGCCCGCACCGCGCGGTCGACGTCCTCCACCGTGGCTGCGGGAATCCTTCCCCACGGGACATTGTCGAACGGATCCACACACTGAAACGTTTCTCCGCTCGAGGACTGGACCCAGTCTCCATCTATCAGCATTGCGTAGTCGCGATCCGTATCCGGTGAAAAACGTTCGGCCAGAACCGAACTAGGCAGATTGTTCATGTGCTTCTCCTGTACATCGTTGTCAGTCATTGAGCCTGTCGTCCTAATTGGTTGGCGCCGCTGAAGCCAGTTGCGGGCCGTCGTTCAAAACACCACAGCCGACTAGATCATTGATCGTTTCATCGTCAATGGCTAGTCGCTCCTTGAGCACCTCGCTGGTATGCTCTCCGAGGTTTGGAGCATGGCGTCGAATATTTCCGGGCGTCCCAGAGAGCCGGGCAGAAAAGCCCCGCTGCCTGACGGTTCCCAGGGGCGTATCGACTTCCCTGAAAAAGCCAAGTGCGCCAAGTTGTTCGTCTTCCAGAACTTCAACAGCATTTGTCACCCGGGCAGCCGCTATTCCGGCTTCAGCGAAGGCCCTGACGACCGAAGGCGGTTCCAGCCAGGATGTCCATCGGGCAATGCCTTGATCGATTTGGTCGTGCGCGTTCCATCGCAATTCAGGGGATGCAAGTGTGGACTCGCTTGGGTTGATACCCACAACCCGGGCAAGTTTCGCCCACGAGATGTCGTCATTGGGGATCGAGAGAGCAACCCACTTCTCACTATGGGCTGTCGGATAGACCCCTTGAATGAAGTCCTCAGCTCTGTTGCCCAGAGGAACGGGGTCGACTCCGGAAACCGATCCTGCCATTACCTGTTCTCCCAGGGAAAAGGTCACGGCTTCCCGCTGAGAGAAGTCGATCCAAGTCCCCGATCCGGTACTTTCGGCTTGGCGGAGGGCGGCAAGAACAACACCTGGAGCCAGGAAGGAAACCAGCTGATCCGGATAGTTCACGTTGTTTCCGGACCATCTAGGCGTGCTTGCGTCGTATCCGGTCACGGACATCAATCCACCCAGAGCATCCAACGTTGAGCCGAACGAGGCGTATCGGTTTTCTGGCCCATGGATGCCTTGACTAGTAAGGGAAAGAAGGACGATAGCTGGATTAGCCTCGCAAAGGTCCTCATACGTTAGGCGCAGGCGTTCCAACACGCCTCGGCGGAAATTCTCGACGACGACATCGCTTGACCGGACCAAATCCAGCAGCAGAGACCTCCCTTGGGCCGTCTTCAGATTAATACCGACGCTGCGCTTTCCCCGGTTCACAGTATGAAACGGCGGGCTGCGATCATAGTCGTCATTTCCTGTGGACGAAGAAACCTGCTTCCAGGCGCGGAAAGGATCGATGTGAGCCAAGGACTCCACTTTGACAACATCCGCACCGAAGTCGGCGAAAACACAACTTGTCGCTGCTCCCGCCGTGATGGTGCCCAAATCCAGTACCCGTACTCCATGTAGTGGACCCGGGAGTTTGGTTGCATCTTGGCCGGCAAGCTGCCCCTGCTCATTCACATGTAACTCCGTCCAAAGTTTTCAGTGCGCCAACCATCGCTTCGCCACGCGGCCGCTGCCCCCCCAAAGTGAAGGGCACGCCTGGCTGCTTCGCTGACGGCACCCCGGGGATGCCTGCACTCTCAAAGAACCTCTGGTCCAGGTACTGCTCGGAGGACAAAAGGTCTGAGATGAGCTCAACGCTGCCCACGGGTATACCTCGTGCTTGGGCTGCATGGTACAGAGCCTCCTTCGTCCACGTCCCAGAGCACTCGGACAGAACGAGCGTAAGCTCTGCCTCATGCTCGATCCGACCAGTAGGACTGGCAAATTTGGGCGAAGCAAGGCGGGGATCCGAAAAGAGCGACACCACCTGCGCCCAGTCAGTATCACGGTAGTAGAACGCGACGTGCCCATCTTGAGTCCTCAGAATGACAGGCCCTGAGCTTCTTCCCCGCGACAGAACCACGCCATTCGCCTGGTAGTACGTGGCGCCCTTCCACTCCAAGTAGGCCACTGTCTCAAGGTAACTCGTTCGTACGACCTGCCCTTCACCCGTCTTGTCGTGATGGTGCAGCGCAATCATAGTGCCAGTGAAGGCCTGCATTCCGGTGGAGTATGCGGCCTGGTTTCCGGCCAATGCCAGCGGATGCCGGTCTCGGTCGCCAACAAGATTGATCAGGCCTCCAGCGGCCTGGACAACCAAATCAGAAAAAGGATCCCCAACCCGCGGTCCCTGCTCACCCCAGCCACTTATGGCTGTGACAATCTTTCCACCACGGCTAAGCCTCTCCACTCCCACGCCCTCCGACACGAAACACTGATGAGCTCCGATTACGATCTCCGCTGACCGGATAAGAGACGCAGCGCCGCCATCGACGCTTGCAGCACTCTGAATCGTTTTGCCCTTGTTCAAATACGTGAAGAGGAAACTCGTTCCATCAGGTCCCATAGGCGCGCGTGAGCGTGAGGCGAAGCCAGTTTCCGGTTCAAACCTCGTAACGGCAGCTCCCAAGGCTCCCAAAAGTTTTCCGGTTAGCGCAACAGCAATGTCATCCCCAAGTTCGACTACGGAAAGACCGGACAACGGACCACTATGTCCGAAGTCTGTTCTCCCCACACTGCGTGTTTCCATGCAATTTTCTCCTCCTGCAGGTTCGGCGAGCTAGTGGGTTTTGTTTCAACCAACTAGTTACTTGATTCTATCGAAACGATCCTGTTAGTCAACCAAGTGTTCGGTTGAACGGTGGTAACCTAGCCTCCATGGCACGAACCTCTAAACAGCAGCCCGAGAGCCCAGCAGCCCAGGAAGAGGAAGTCGACGGACCCTCCCGGAGGGATCGAATTCTCCAGGTTGCCACCGAGCAATTCGCCCAAAAGGGCTTTGCTGCCGTACGAATTGATGAAATCGCCAAAGCCTCGGACTGCAACAAGCAGTTGATCTATTACTACTTTGGCAACAAAGCCGGCCTCTACGATGCCGTGCTTTCGGCCATGATCGAAGGTACGGCTCCCGCATGGACGGCCATGGAATCACTACGCCTTGAGGACACTGCAGGCAAATTTCTTAGCGCGGGTTCAGGTGCAAACTCGAAGTTTTGGCGCCGCCTCCTTGTGTGGGAGGGTATCGAAAATAGCGAGGGCGGCGGCCAGGAGATTCGCATGGAGGCAGAGCGGACCAAGGCTTGGCACCGGGAGATTGACATCGTTCGACGCTCCCAAAGCCAGGGGGACTTAAGAGCAGACATGGACCCTGCAATGGTGGCGTTGTTCATTGTCATGATGTCCATGGGGCCTCATGCGCTGCCCCAGATTACAAAAATGCTCACAGGCGAAGATCCTGGCAGTGAAAATTTCGCTGAACGTCGTCGGGTCTTTGCCGCGCAACTCATCCAGGCGCTTCGTCCGGAGTGAGGGTTTGCGCTCAACAAGCCCGGCCCGTCCTCGATTTCAACCAACCAGATGGTTGACTCGTGAAACGGTAAAACCTAAGCTAGTTCTGTACACGAACTAAGGCCTCTAAGGCATATCTATGTTGCGAATGGAATCACTTCGCCCAGACTTGCCAACGATGGCTCGTCTACCGGTAGGGCTCGCATCCCACTCACAACAGATTCGCGTAGTTGAGCCCCCTATTCAGCGAAAGGACCACAAAATGTCTTCTCTGACAGATGCAGTTGTAGTTGTTACCGGCGGAGGTACCGGCGTTGGCCGCGCACTGGCCCGGGAAGCCGCCTCACGGGGAGCACGCGTGCTCATCGGTTCCACCGGGGACGCCAGCGAAACAGTGAGCCTCATAGCGGCAGCCGGCGGTCGGGCTGAGTGGGTTCTGACCGATGTTGCTGACTACGAATCTGTGATGAATCTCAAAGCGGAAGCTGTGCGCCGATTCGGACAAGTCAACGTGGTTGTAAACAACGCAGCCAGTGGCGGCGAAAACGCTGGTCTTGACACCGCTGACCCGACGAAGGCCCGGCGCCTCTTCGAGGTGAACGTGCTTGGAATGTTCAACGGAATCAGGGTGTTTGCTGAGGAACTCAAAAGGTCTGCACAGCGCGGGCAGGCCGCCTACATTCTGAACGTCGGGTCGGAACATTCACTGGGAGTTCCCCCACACGTGATGGCACTTAGCACCTACACCGTCAGCAAGTACGCCAATTTGGGATTTACTGACGTTGCGCGCCGGGATTTCGAGGATACAGGCGTCGGTACCAGCCTTCTGGCACCGGGGTGGGTTCTAACGGAACGGGTGGGTGAATTGATCGCCGCACACCCCGAACTCCGGTCGGCCATTGAACCATACGCTCAATCCTCTGAGGACGTCGCCAAACAGGCTTTCGACGGCCTATTGAGCGGAATACATATTATTGCCACAAATCCCGCGTCTCGAGCGTTCGCATTGGAGCACGCACGCGACGTGATGGCTGACGTTCAAAGACTTCCCTTGGTGGAAAGCCTTGAATCTGATATTTCGCACGCGCACGACGGTACGGGTGATGCCACTAAGTGCCCTGTTCCTCACGCGTCCTTCCTCGGGACAGCTGAGACCCCGCCCACCACACCAGGCCGCGCAGGACAACGGCGACCGAACCACATTTAGAGAGCCATCCATCCAGCAGCCGGAAGCCTATGGGGCACGATCCATTCCATCCCTAGTGGTCCTGCCGGTCCACAGTTTGCCAGAGGAAGCAATGTTCACTCCCCCTATTTCAGCAGCATCTTCAGATTTCCCCATCGCAAAGAGCTTCCTCCGAGAAATCTGGAATTCCTTGGGCGGAGAGGCGCCCGCCCTCGAAAGAGTGACGTTCCACAACGAGGGAGACCTTTCCTCGCCGTTTCCAGTTGCTGATTTCGCAGCCGCCACCTTTGCCGCCGCGGGGCTATCCGCGAGCCAACTAATTCACGACGCTGGCCTAGGTGCGCCCGAAGTCAGGGTGGACCGGAAGAATGCGACAACCTGGTTTGATTTTCCTATAGCGCCTTCGAGGCTCATCGACGAGCCTCTCCCCCATGGCATCCACTCAAAGTGGATGGTTGAGTTCCAGACTCGAGACGCCCAGTGGATTCGAGTACAGGCAACGTACCCTACGCTTCGCCAGCGATTGTTTGGAAGCCTCGAAATCAAAGGTGACCTAAAAGATGTCGCTGAAGCGCTTTCCGGTTTGAATGCTGACGAAGCAGAAAACCGCCTGATCGCCGGTGGCGCGGCGGCAGCCGTAGCCCGGTCTCTCGATGACTGGCGTCATCATCCCCAAGGTGCCGCCGTCGCACGTGAACCCATTGCCGCATGCGAGGACACCCTCATGGGCGTCGACTCTTGGCGACCCACACCGGGACGGCCGCTCCTCGGTGTCCGCGTTTTGGACCTGACGCGGGTCGTGGCAGGCCCAATGGCCACCAGATACCTGGCGGCCCTCGGCGCGGAAGTCCTAAGGCTGGATGCGCCAAACTCGGACGAAGTACTGCTGGGAAAAGCTAACGACATTGTCCTCGGCAAGCGATGGGCATTGCTCGACATCAAAACGCCGGAGGGCAGGGAACACTTCAAGAAATTGCTGGCATCAACCGATGTATTGGTGCACGGCTATAGGCCAGGGGCACTTGACCGCCTCGGGTTCGATCAAGAGACACGGTCTTCTCTTCGGCCTGGACTAGTAGAAGTTGCCTTGTGTGCTTATGGCTGGACAGGCCCATGGAGGGAAAGGCGGGGCTTTGACACCCTTGTACAGTTCTCATCAGGAATCGCACATGAAGTGAGCCGGTGGGCAAATCAGGACCCTGACCGTCGACTTCCGCTCAACGCGCTGGGACATTCAGTTGATGCGACCCGACCGCGACATCTGCCGGTGGAGGCCCTCGATTTCGGCACTGGATACCAACTCGCTGCGGCGGTGCTTGAAGGCCTGCGACGAAGGATGAACACGGGATTGGGATCTGTCACCAAAATGTCACTCGCCCGGTCGGCTGCCCTGCTTGCAAATGGAGGATCTCCTCAAAATCAGGAGACATTCGACTTGCCTATCGAGGCTGACTTTCTGGATGATCGCATCTACAGCATGGGCGGAAGAGCGTCCCAACGCCTACCGTTCCCTTTGACCATCGAAAACACCCCCCACTTTTGGGACCGCATCTCGGAGAGGCCAGGATCATCTGCGCCGACGTGGTCTTACGATCGGCCATGACGCGTCCAGTCTTGCTTGACTGACGGATGGTGCAAACAGCTCGGTCCACAATGTCCGCATGCCGCTCGGCGCTGACGATCGCCACGCCGTTGTCCTCGACATGGAGAATTCCCGCGAGGACAACGGCGTGCTCGTTTGGCCAAGCAAAGCACCGCTGTGTATCGAGCCTCTCGCCATCCGCGGCAGCTGAGGCGCGGCGAAAGCCTGCGAAGACCCAACGAGTGTAGAAGTGCGGCGCCAGCTGACTGGATGGTGGAGTACTTGTACTGACCACCCAAGCTCGTCCCGGGTCTGGACACGGCGCTTTCAAGAAGTTGTACGCTCCGGACACCTGGGGGACTAATCGGGTCTCCCGCTTCCGCAAAATCGCTTTCGAGTTCCTCATGGATTCCTAGAATCTCCTCGGTCGTAAGGAGTCTTCTCTCACGAGCCGTTCCCTTCGCCGTCCACTCAAACGGCGGCGCCACAGGCCGTGAATCACTCTTTAGAACCTCGCGCCGCTGTTCCAACCTGCGCGCCGTACTGTCAGTGGTGGACGCCAGATACGAGTTAAGTCGCCTGATGGAGCCCCTTGGCATGGTGATGGTGGCGGACTTCAATGTGAAACCCAACTCCTCCAACAGGTCCGCCAATTCGTTGCGCTCCAGCCCATACTCTCCGAGCCAGTACGAAACTTTCCTCTGCTGAGCACCAGGAAGGCCCAAGGCCCTTTCTGCTGCCCGCATATCGCGGCGTTCTACGACCGAGTTTGGGGCGTCCACATATTCGACGCCTTCTCCCCAAAGCGCGACCAACGCTTGCTCTGTGTCGACCTTGGCCTTTGCTGCCAACGAACTGACTGTCAGCGAACCCTTAGCCACTATTCCCCCAAATTTTGCGATCTCGGATTCACTTCAACAACGCCCGTTGCAACGACATTTTGCGCACAATCTAGGCGGCCACACTGGCGGCCGTCTAACTTGCGCGCGGAATTAACCTCCATCACGAGAGAGACGGAAGACCCGCCAAATACGTTGGGCAGATTCGCCACCTAGCTGGCGAATCGCCAACTAGCCTCCAATCTCACAGCTGCTGCGTCGCAAGACCTACCCCTCCCACTTCTGGGTGGACGAGAGCGGCCCCATCCACCTACTTGCAAGTCTTCCAAGTAGGGGCCCGGCACTTCCAACATGACGGGCGTTCCACCTACTTGGCCAACTGCATGAACAGCTGGCCAAGTACGGCGAAACGTGGACATCTAACTTGGGAAATGGCCAACTACTACCGTGAATTCTCACACCTATTTGGAAGTCTTCCAGATAGGCCGACTAGTTCTTCCAAATGGATATCGGTTCTTCCACTTAGAGTGACTTCTCTCAACGAACTAGAACTCCCAGTCCTCATCTTCAGTATTGACAGCCTTGCCAATCACATAGGACGACCCCGACCCCGAGAAGAAGTCGTGGTTCTCATCGGCATTGGGTGACAGGGCCGACAGGATGGCCGGGTTCACGTCGGTGACGGAGGCCGGGAACATGGCCTCGTAGCCGAGGTTCATGAGAGCCTTGTTGGCGTTGTAGTGCAGGAACTTCTTGACGTCCTCGGCCAAGCCGACGCCGTCGTATAGGTCGTGCGTGTACTGGACTTCGTTTTCGTACAGCTCGAAGAGCAGTTCGAAGGTGTAGTCCTTGATTTCCTGGCGCTTCTCCTCGGAGACCTTTTCGAGGCCCTTCTGGAACTTGTAGCCGATGTAGTAGCCGTGCACGGCTTCGTCGCGGATGATCAAGCGGATGAGGTCTGCCGTGTTCGTGAGCTTGGCACGGGAAGACCAGTACATCGGAAGGTAGAACCCGGAGTAGAACAGGAACGATTCCAGCAGCGTGGACGCGACCTTGCGCTTGAGGGGATCGTCGCCTTGGTAGTAGTCCATGACGATCTGCGCCTTCTTCTGCAGGTTCTCGTTTTCGAGGGACCAGCGGAAGGCGTCGTCAATCTCCTTGGTGGAGCACAGGGTGGAGAAAATCGATGAGTACGACTTTGCGTGTACCGACTCCATGAAGGCGATGTTGGTGTACACGGCCTCTTCGTGCGGGGTGATCGCGTCCGGGATCAAGGAAACGGCGCCAACCGTGCCCTGGATGGTGTCCAGCAGGGTCAGGCCCGTGAATACCCGCATGGTGAGCTGCTGCTCCTCCGGCGTCAGGGTGTGCCAGGACTGGACGTCATTGGACAGCGGGACCTTCTCCGGCAGCCAGAAGTTGTTAACCAGGCGGTTCCAGACCTCCACGTCCTTGTCGTCCTGGATGCGGTTCCAGTTGATCGCTTCGACGTGGCTAAGCAGCTTGACCTTCTCGGTCATTTCGTCCCCTTAACGTATGTGTTCTTTAAGGTAAGCGTACGACGCCGGGCGCTCACCCGGCGTCGTACTCTTCAGTTTTGAGGCGCGGCGACTGCCGCAAATAAACAACCGTTATCGGTTACAGCATGCAGGAAACGCAGCCTTCTACTTCGGTCCCTTCCAGCGCGAGCTGGCGGAGGCGGATGTAGTAGAGCGTCTTGATGCCCTTGCGCCATGCGTAGATCTGCGCCTTGTTGATGTCGCGCGTGGTGGCGGTGTCCTTGAAGAACAGCGTCAGGGACAGGCCCTGGTCCACGTGCTGCGTGGCGGCAGCGTAGGTGTCGATGATCTTTTCGTAGCCGATCTCGTACGCGTCCTGGTAGTACTCCAGGTTGTCGTTGTCGAGGTAGGGAGCCGGGTAGTAGACGCGGCCGATCTTGCCTTCCTTGCGGATTTCAATCTTGGCTGCCACCGGGTGGATCGACGACGTCGAGTTGTTGATGTAGCTGATGGAGCCCGTGGGCGGCACGGCCTGCAGGTTCTGGTTGTAGATGCCGTGCTCCATGACGGAAGCCTTCAGCTCGCGCCAGTCATCCTGCGTGGGAATGTGGATGCCGGCAAAGAGCTCGCGGACGCGCTCGGTCTCCGGGGACCATTCCTGCTCGGTGTACTTGTCGAAGAACGTGCCACTGGCGTACGTGGAGTTCTCGAAGCCGCCGAAGGGCTGGCCGGTCTCGATGGCCAGCTTGTTCGAGGCACGCAGTGCGTGGAACAGCACCGTGTAGAAGTAGATGTTGGTGAAGTCCAGGCCCTCTTCGGAACCGTAGTGGACGTGCTCACGGGCAAGGTAGCCGTGCAGGTTCATCTGGCCAAGGCCGATTGCGTGGCTCTGGGCGTTGCCCTGCGCGATGGACGGCACCGAGTTGATGTAGGACATGTCCGACACCGCGCTGAGGGCACGGATGGACGTCTCGATCGACAGGCCGAAGTCCGGGGAATCCATGGTCTTGGCGATGTTCATCGAACCAAGGTTGCAGGAGATGTCCTTGCCGACCGTCTCATAGCTGAGGTCCTCGGCGTAGATGGACGGCGTGGAAACCTGCAGGATCTCCGAGCACAGGTTGCTCATGGTGATCTTGCCGGCGATCGGGTTGGCCCGGTTCACGGTGTCCTCGAACATGATGTACGGGTAACCGGACTCGAACTGGATCTCCGCGAGGGTCTGGAAGAACTCGCGGGCGCTGATCTTGGTCTTCTTGATCCGGGAGTCGTCCACCATCTCGTAGTACTTCTCGGTGACCGAGATGTCGGAGAACGGAACGCCGTAGACGCGTTCCACGTCGTACGGGGAGAAGAGGTACATGTCCTCGTTCTTCTTGGCCAGCTCGAACGTAATGTCCGGGACCACGACGCCGAGGGACAGCGTCTTGATGCGGATCTTCTCGTCGGCGTTTTCACGCTTGGTGTCCAGGAAGCGGTAGATGTCCGGGTGGTGGGCGTGCAGGTACACGGCACCCGCACCCTGGCGGGCACCGAGCTGGTTGGCGTAGGAGAAGCTGTCTTCGAGGAGCTTCATGACCGGGATGACGCCGGAGGACTGGTTCTCGATCTGCTTGATCGGGGCGCCATGCTCGCGGATGTTGGTCAGCGAGAGGGCCACGCCACCGCCGCGCTTGGACAACTGCAGCGCCGAGTTGATGCCGCGGGCGATCGACTCCATGTTGTCTTCGATGCGCAACAGGAAGCAGGAGACCAGCTCACCGCGCTGGGCCTTGCCGGCGTTGAGGAACGTGGGCGTGGCGGGCTGGAAGCGGCCGTCGATGATTTCGTCGACCAGGCGGCTGGCCAGTTCTTCGTTGCCGCGGGCAAGGTGCAGGGCAACCATGCAGACACGGTCTTCGTAGCGCTCCAGGAAACGCTTGCCGTCGAACGTCTTGAGCGTGTAGGAAGTGTAGAACTTGAAGGCGCCAAGGAAGGTCTCGAAGCGGAACTTCTTCTTGTAGGCGCGGTTGAACAGGTCACGGATGAAGTTCATCGTGTACTGATCGAGGGTCTCGCGCTCGTAGTACTGGTTCTTGACCAGGTAGTCCAGCTTCTCTTCCAGGTCATGGAAGAAAACGGTGTTGTTGTTCACGTGCTGCAGGAAGTACTGGTGCGCGGCCTCGCGGTCGGCTTCGAACTGGATTTCCCCGTTCGGACCGTAGAGGTTCAACATGGCGTTGAGCTCATGGTAGCCAAGGCCCTTGTAGGCCTCCGGCAATGGCTTCTTGACCTTGGCGGTGTCCATAGCGCCCTTGGTTACTTCTGTATCTGCGACAGTCGTGTCCAAAATTTTTCCAGCCCTTCGTTGACCCTTTGGACGTCTTCAGGCGTCCCCATGAGTTCAAATTTGTAGAGATGCGGGACCTTGCATTTGGCGGCGATAATGTCTCCCGCCGCGCAATAGTTGTCCGCGAAGTTGGTGTTTCCTGCTCCGATGACGCCGCGGATCAGTTCCCTGTTCTGCGGGTTGTTCAGAAACCTGATGACTTGCTTGGGCACCGATCCTTCGCCATTCGTGCCACCATACGTGGGCAGCACAAGGACGAAGGGTTCCAGTGCGAGCAGCGGCGCGTCCTTGGCATGGAGCGGGATGCGTGCCGCGTCGACGCCGAGCTTCTGGACGAAGCGCTTGGTGTTCTCAGATGTGGAGGAAAAGTAGATGAGGTGACTCCGTGTGCTGACAGCTTCAGCGTTTAGTTGAGCAGTTGCTGTTGCCAGCGCTGCCATGGGAGTCACCTCGACTACATTGGAATACTCTGTTGTTGTGGCGGAGTCCTGAAAAACTAGGCCACCGAAGCGGCAGCCAGTGCCAGCTCTTCGATCTTGTCCGGACGGAATCCCGACCAGTGGTCCTGCTCGGTCACCACGACGGGGGCCTGCATGTATCCAAGGGCCTTCAGGCGCTCGAGAGCCTCGGCATCCTGGGAGATGTCAACGCTCTGGTAGGCGATGCCCTTCTTGTCGAGTGCACGGTAGGTTGCGTTGCACTGAACACAGGCCGGCTTCGTGTAAACCGTAACAGTCATGGTCCCTGTCCCCTTTGTTGAAGTCTTTGCTCTTCGCTTTGGCAGGCCCCGACCGGAACTGATTCCGACTCCGATGCTGGCCCGCTGGCCGCCTAGGCAGCCAAACTGATCTATTCACGTCTTGCATTCATGTCTTGCGCTGGTTTCCCGCTCAATCCGTAAATCGATACTACATGTAGTGCAAGCGCCTCAGCGGAACCCCAAGATGATGTATTACAAGTATGTCATTTTACGCACCGGTAGTCCACAGGCGCAGGGGGTAAAAATGTCCGGGAATCCGCCAAATCCAGAGACTTAATCCACACCCTGTGGACTACTTAGCCACATTTAATCGTCAGCGTGTCGCCAGGATCCCGGCGTGTCGCGGCATCCTGCAAACACCGTTTCGTGAGTCGCCCGCCACACTTCCAGGCGCCGGTCCGGCGCCAGGCCAACCCGGCAACAGCGGCAGCGGAGACCGAATTCACACCGCTATGCTGGCTTCCACGGCCTTTCGGCCGTCACCGAGCCTAAGGATCACTGATGGTCAACCTTCTCCACCTGCGGACGCTGCTTGAGGTCACGCGGCTCGGTTCCTTCGCGGCGGCCGCCGCCCGGCTCGGCTACACCGCCTCAGCCGTATCCCAACAGATGTCGGCGCTCGAACGGGATACCGGCGTCGAACTCTTCCACCGTTCCGCACGCAGCGTGGTTCCCACCGAAGCCGCGCTCACCATGGTGCGCCATGCTTCCAAAGTGCTCACCGACGTCGAGACCCTGCTGGCGGCCGCCTCGCGCAGCACGGACTCCCCCGTCCAGGAACTGCGGCTCGGCATCTTCCCCAGCCTGGCAACCTACGTCCTGCCGGACATCCTCCGGAACCCGCGCTGGAAGAAGCTGGGCATTGAACTCCGTCTGTGGGTTGCCGAGCCTTCCCAGACCATCCAGGGGCTGCGCACCGGCGGCGAACTGGACCTCGCGCTGGTGTACCAAGTGGGCCAGTCCGGGCTGGCATGGCCGCACACCTTGGATCGGCAGTGGATCGGCGACGACGACTTCCGAGTGGTGCTCCCCGCGTCGTGGGGCATCCGGGAGGACGCAGAAATGCAAGCCTCGCAGCTCTCCGACATGCCTTGGATCATGCACCATCCGGGCACCAGCGACGCGGTGGTGATTGAACGCCTGTTCGCCAGTTGCAATCTGCACCCGCGCGTCGTGGCCTATAGCGATGATTTCCACGCCAGCCTCGAGATGGCGGCAGCGGGGCTCGGCGCCGCGCTGGTGCCGGAACTGGCGCTGAGGCACCGGCCGCCCGGCGTCGTGGTTCTCGATGTTCCCGACATCCGGCTCGCCCGCAACGTGTTCGCCTTGCTCCTCAACGAGAAGCGCACGGCGCAGGTGCAGCTCTTCACGGAATTGCTTGCCGACACGCTTCGCGGGAGCACCGCAACCGTGCGGGCCGGCAGTGCCGCGACGATGCCCAAAACGACTCAAAAGTCAACGCCCAAACCGCGTACCTGAAATCTTCCAGGATGCTGGAACACGCTGCTTGTTTGGGACTATCTTGAAGACATGAGCAAGGTAGCGAGCAAACATTTTGGGGAGATCGAGCTCAACCACGGGCGGGAGCACTGTTACGTGGCTTCGCACGAGCTCGCCGGAAATCCCCTCGAACTGGACCTGAACGTCACGGCGCATGACCACTTCGACGAGAAGGCACTCCACAAGGTGGACTACCGCCTGGGCTACCTCCCCGAGTTGGTGGACCAGGTCCGGGACATGATCGCCGAGGAGCTGGACCAGGACGGCACCAACTCCCAGCAGTTCCTCCACTTCCACTCCAGCCAGCTTAAAGAAGAGCAACTGGAGGCGGTGTTCGGCGTCCGCGAAAAGACGCAGCTCACCAAGGACGTTTTCCTCAAGGCCCTGAAACTAGGTCATGTAGCGATCTACCCCGGCCAGCCGGAGCGCTATTTCGTCCTGGACTTCACCCTGGGCTCACACTTCACCGACGAGCTCCTGGTAGTTGCGGCGGACGAGGACGGCGTAGTGGACGACGAGATCCTCTGGGAGTCCTGAAGCAGGACTAAAAGTCCCCACCGGCCCCCTCGCCTCACAAGTTCGGCCAGGGAACCCTGCCGGTGTGGGCCCAGCAAGCGATGATTAAAAAACACCGTCGGCCGGTCACCTTTCGAGGTGACCGGCCGACGCAGTTTGTACTACTTGGGTTTACTTGGCTGCTTCCAGCAGGCTGGCGCGGACCGTCTTGGTGGCCTTGACCAGGTTGCGCAGGGACTCTTCGGTCTCGGCGTAGCCACGGGTCTTCAGGCCGCAGTCCGGGTTGACCCAGAGCTGGCGGGACGGAACGTGCTTGACCGCGGTGGACAGCAGCTCGGTGACTTCGGCTTCGCCCGGAACACGCGGCGAGTGGATGTCGTAGACGCCCGGACCAACGCCGCGGCCGAAGTGGTGCGCCTCGAGGTCGTGGACAACCTCCATGCGTGAACGTGCTGCTTCGATGGATGTGACGTCGGCGTCCAGGCCGTCGATCGCGTCGATGATCACGCCGAACTCCGAGTAGCAGAGGTGGGTGTGGATCTGGGTTGCGTCGGCCGCACCGGCAGTGGCCAGGCGGAAGGAGTCAACCGACCACTTCAGGTAGGCGGCGTGGTCAGCCTTGCGCAGCGGCAGGAGTTCGCGCAATGCGGGCTCGTCCACCTGGATGACCTTGATGCCGGCAGCTTCGAGGTCGGCGATTTCGTCACGCAGAGCCAGGCCGACCTGGTTGGCGGTCTCACCCAGCGGCTGGTCGTCGCGGACGAAGGACCAGGCCAGGATGGTGACCGGACCGGTGAGCATGCCCTTCATCGGCTTGTTGGTCAGGGACTGCGCGTATTCGGCCCAGGCGACCGTGATGGGGGCCGAACGGGTGACGTCGCCCCAAAGGATGGACGGACGGGTGCAGCGGGAGCCGTAGGACTGGACCCAGCCGTGGACCGTCACGTCGAAGCCTTCGAGGTTCTCGGCGAAGTACTGGACCATGTCGTTGCGCTCGGGTTCGCCGTGCACCAGGACGTCGTAGCCGAGCTCTTCCTGCAGGTCGACGACGCGCTTGATCTCGTCCTTCATGAGCTGCTCGTACTGCTCGTTGCTCAGCTCGCCCTTGTTGTTGCGGGCACGGGCGGAGCGGATTTCCGAGGTCTGGGGGAAGGATCCGATGGTGGTGGTGGGCAGCGGCGGCAGGTGCAGCGCTGCTTCCTGGGCGGCTTCGCGGACCGCGTACTCGGAGCGGTTGAAGTCGGCCTCGGTGAGGGCAGCGGTGCGGGCACGGACGTCGGCGCGCTGGACGCCTTCGGCGGTGGCGCGGGAGGCGATCACTGCGGAAGCTTCGTCGATGGCGACCTTCGCGGAAGCCGGGTCGGCCAGGTAGTCAGCGAGGGTCTTGACCTCGACGGCCTTCTGGTCAGCGAATGCGAGCCAGCTGCGCAGCTGCTCCGAGAGCTGGGTCTCCTCCGCGGTGTCGTGGGGAACGTGCTGCGTGGACGTGGAAGTGCTGACGGCAAGCTTGCCGGCCGCCGCCTTCAATTCATCCAGCTTGGCGGCCGAGACGGCGAGGTCGTTGCGCCAGATGTTGTGGCCGTCGACGACGCCGGCAACCAGGGTCTTGTTGCCCAGGCCGGCCAGGGCTGCTGCGGACGGTACCGCGCCCTTGAAGACGTCGATGTGCAGGGCGTCGATGTTGGTGGCGGCAAGGGTGCCGAGCTGGCCGTCGAGGGCACCGTACGGGGTGGAGACGAAGAGCTGCGGGCGCGCTGCCGCACCGGAGAGGACTTCGTAGGCACGGGCAACGGCGGCCTGGATTTCCGCGGCCGGGGTGTCCTGGTCGACAACGAGTGCGGGCTCGTCCAACTGGATCCAGCTGGCGCCGGCAGCGGCAAGCTTGCCGAGCAGCTCAACATAGACCGGGAGGATGTCCTCGAGGCGCGACAGCGGAGCGAAGCCCGCAGGAGCGTCGTCGGAAGCCTTGGAAAGCAGCAGGTAGGTGACCGGGCCGACGATGTACGGACGGGTCTCGATGCCGTTGGCCAGGGCGAACTCGAATTCCTCGACGATGCGGTTGGAGGCGAGCTTGAAGTCGGTCTCCGGGCCGATTTCCGGAACGAGGTAGTGGTAGTTGGTGTCGAACCACTTGGTCATTTCCAGCGGCTGCTGTTCCTTGTTGCCGCGGGCCAGGGTGAAGTAGCCATCGATGTCGAGCTGGCCTTCGGCGTTGAGCAGCTGGCCAAAGCGGGCCGGGACGGCGCCGAGGTGTGCGGTGGCGTCGAGCACCTGGTCGTAGAAGGAGAAGGTGCCGGGAACGGCGGCGGCTTCGTTGAGGCCGAGTTCCTGGAGTCGCTTGGCGGTGGTCAGCTGGATGTCCTTGGCAGCGGCGTCAAGGGCTGCGGCGTCGATCTTGCCGGCCCAGTAGGCTTCAACGGCCTTCTTAAGTTCGCGACGGCGGCCGATGCGCGGGTAGCCGAGAATCGAGGCTGCGGGGAACTGGGTGATGTTCTGTTCAGTCATGGGATTTCCTTGGGGCAGTAGGTGCAAATTGATGTGTCTAGGCGTTTGCGGAGCAGCGTTGGCTGATCAGCTCACAAGTTCTTGCCGGCGGGCGATGGCGCTGAGCCTGCTGGCGGGCCGGGCCGGTCGGGGCAAGGCAAGCTTGTCCAGCACGTCCAGGGCGCAAGTGTGCTCGTTGAAGGTGTACAGGTGGATGCCCGGAGCACCGGCCTGGAGTGCGGCGTTGGCCAGGTCAACCGTGGCGCGGACTCCGATCTTGCGCCGTTCGGCGTCCGTGTCCGCCGCGGCGAGGCGTTCAATCAGCTCAGGTGCCGGCTCGACGCCGGTGAGCTCGCCAAGGCGCTTGAGCCGGCGAAGGCTGGTCAGCGGCATGACGCCCGGAATGATCGGGATCGTGACCCCCGCACGTCGGGCACGGGAGATCAGGTCCGCATATTGCTCGGTGTGGAAGAAGACCTGCGTGATGGCGAAGTCGGCGCCCGAGCGCTGCTTCGCGAGCAGCACCTCGACGTCGTGCTCCACGCTCGGGGACTCAGGGTGGCGAGTGGGATAGGCGGCCACGCCAACGGCGATTTTGCCCGCGCACAGCAGGGCCGAACGTCGCTGTTCCACGCGGCGGATCAGTTCGATCAGGTCCTGGGCGTAGCGCAGCGAACCGTTGACCGGCTGGCCGCTGTCCTTGGGGAGGTCGCCGCGCAGCGCAAGGATACCGCGCACGCCGTTGTCCAGGAGTTCGCCGATGATCTCGGCCAACTCCTGCGGGGTGTTTCCGACGCAGGTCAGGTGGGCCAGTGGCCGCAGGGTCGTTTCGAGCAGCAGCCGGTTGATGAGCTCGACGGCTGTGTCGCGGTTGGAGCCGCTGGCGCCGTAGGTCACGGAGACGAAGTCGGGGTCCGTGGCCTCGAGCTCCCCGATGGTCGTCCAGAGGGACTCCGCGGCCGCGGGAGAGCGCGGCGGGAAAAGTTCGTAGGACAGGGCAACAGGAGCGGCGCCGGTCAAGTTTGGATGGGTGTCGATGAGGCTTGGTGGTGACATTTGCGTCCTTGGCTGTGTGTCAGCGGGCCTGCGTTCACGGACTTGAAAGCCAGGTCCATGGACTGCAGAATCGGTGAATTGAGTTTGGGGATACACGCAACGAACTCCAGCAGGGCGCAGCCGCGACTGTTACGCCTGGAATGAAGTTGTCCGTGTGCAAATGTCAGGCCCACATGGGGGCACCCACACCCTCCTGCCTGCCTTCAAGAGACAGATCCGGCGGAGGATCGCTGACACGTTACCGCGGTAACTTGAATACGACTCTAGATCGGGGCTCCGGGCGCCACAAATCCTCCGCCGAATTAAGACGCACTTTTACGCTGCGTTTCGCCTGATTTCTGAAGATTGTTCGTTTTAGCTTTCGGTAGGGTCTAAGCCGCAAAGGATACGCCACGGAGTAGCCCGCCGCGAGCCCTCCCCATGACGGTCCGGCAGGACTATTCTTTTGCCATGATTCAGCTTCCAGCCAGTTACCAGGAATACCTCGATGGCAAGGATGAGCGGTTCATCCAGACCATCCGCCCCATCTTGATGCAATCCGCCGCGGACAAGCTCCACGGTGTCCGTGTCCTCTACAACCCGGGGCTAACCGGTCACCAGGCCCATCTTGATGATTCCATTCCGTACGGCACCATTGTGGAGGACATCGACTGAGTCCAGGCTGTTGCCGCTCAGCCCTTCATCGCGCCGGACAGGGCAAACGCGCTTCCGGAGCCCCTCGCGACCACCGTGTAGAGAATAAGTACCGGGACCGAATACAAGATGGAGAACGCGGCAAGTTCCCCGTAGGCGATCGCTCCGTGCTGGCCGAAGAAGCTGAAGACGGACACTGCGGCGGGCTGCTTGGAGGTAGACAACAACAGGATGAACGGGACGAAGAAGTTCCCCCAGGCCTGGATGAAGACGAAGATGAACACTACGCCCAGCCCTTGCCTCATCAGCGGCAGCACGATTCTCCGGAGTGTGGCCAGTCCCGAGGCGCCGTCCATCCAGGCAGCTTCCTCCAGCTCAAGCGGCACGGAGTCCATGAAGTTCTTGGTCATCCAAATGGCCATTGGCAACGTGGTGGTTGCCATGAAGAAGATGGTTGCCGGCATCGAGTCCAGCAATTGCAACTGCACGAACAGGCCATAGACGGGCACCATGATTGCCGTGACCGGGAGCGAGGTGCCGAACAGGATCGTGTACAGGAACGGCTTGTTGAATCGCGATTGGTAGCGTGACAGCGGATAGGCTGCCAGGACGGCGGCCGCCAGGTTCACGACGGCGGTTCCGGCTGAGAGAAGGAAGCTGTTCAGGAGCGGTTGGAAGAGCAACCCGGGCGTCGATACGGCGGCAAAATTGGCGAACGACGGCGATTGCGGCCATCGCGTCTCGTATCCGGCGTGCGGATCAACGGACGCGAGCAGAAGCCATGCAAGGGGCAGCACAAAGCACAGCCCGATCACGGCCAAAGCCGCATTGGCGGCGAAGCGGACGCGGAGCCGTCCCCTGCCCACCGCCGTCGGGCGGTTCCCGGCGAGCAGCGGCGCACGGCGCAGGGAGGTCACGATTTTGCCCCGCGGATCAGCCTGACGTACACGACTCCGAAGACCATGCCGATCAGGATCAATACCGAGGCGATCGCGGTGCCGTAACCGATGTCTCCGAGCTTGAAGGCTTCCTGGTAGGCGAGCACGGGCAAGGTGGTGCTCGCGTTGGAGGGACCACCGGCCGTCATCACCCAAATGAGGGTGAATACCGCGAGCGTTTGTAGCGTGATCAGCATGAGGTTTGTGGCGATGCTTCCCCGGATGATCGGAAGGGTGATGAAGGCCAGCCGTTGCCAACCCCTGGCTCCGTCCATGAGGGCGGCTTCGGAGATGTCGCGCGGGACCTGGGAAAGGGCCGCCCGGTAGACCAGCATCGAGAACGCGGTGCCGCGCCAGACATTGGCCAGGATGACGGCGGCCATCGGAAAGGCATAGAGCCAGTTGGTGCCCTGGACACCGAACATTCCCAAGAGTTGGTTGAGCGTGCCGTCCTGGCTGAAGTACGCGTACGCCGCGAAGGCCGCAACGATCTCCGGCAGGATCCACGAAGCGACCACCACCGTGCCCACCAGCGAGGCCGTGGCTCCCCCGGCCCTGGTCATCAACAGGGCGATGACCAGGCCCAGGGCGTTCTGTCCGAGGATCGCGGAAACTGCCACGAAGACGACCGTCAGCCACGCCGAGAGCGGGAAGACGGAATCCGTCAGCATCCGGGCGTAGTTGTCCAGGCCGACCCATTGGGGGTTCAGTGCTGCCTTGCCTGACAATGCAGCGTTGGTGAAGGAGGCGTAGAAGGACCACGCCACGGGTGCCACCATGAAGAAGGCCAGCAGCAGGATTGAGGGCACTACCGGCAACAAGCGGAGCCCGCGACGCAGAGACTTTCGGATGGGGGGTCTGCGTCGCAGGGAACCGCGGTTGAGCGAATCAGGGACTGCCATGCGTCATTTCTGCATGACCTTGGAGTCGCCGACGAGTTTCTTGACCGAAGCGTCGTATTCGGCTGCGGCTTCTGCCGGGCTTTGTTTGCCGGTGATGACGGCCTCAGTGGCTTGTTGGACGGCGAGGGAGATCTTCGGATAGTCAGCGGTTGCCGGGCGATAGTGCGTGACGCCCACCAGATCGGAAACGTCCTTCACGAACGGGTTGGCTGCTTGGTAACCAGGATCGGAAGCGACATCGGTGCGGACGGCGATCTGCGAGTTGTTGACGTCGAAGGCCAACGCATTCTTCTTGTTCACGGCAGTGGTCAGGAACTTGAAGGCAAGGTCCGGGTTCTTGGTCTTAGCGCCAACGGCGAGCGTCCAGCCACCGGACATGCTCACGCCACCGGGATCCTGTCCAAACTGGGTGGGGAACGTGGCTACTCCCATATCCTGCGCATAGCCGGCCCATTCGTAGGAGCCGCCCTTCTGCCAGAACGACGGCGCGTAGGAACCTTCCACGGTGGCGCCCATTTTGCCTTGCGGCAGCCACTGTCCAAAGACTTTCTTCCACACGTTCGAATCAAGGGCGTCCGCCGGTGTCACCGAAAGCTTCTCATCGTAGAGGGTCTTCAGGAACTGGAGTGAATCGGTGAATCCCTTGGAACCCACCACCCACTTCTTGTCGCTTTCCGAATACAGGGAGCTTCCCGTTCCATAAAGCAGTTCGTAGAAGCTCTGCATGACGGTTCCCTCACCGGTGGCCTTTCCGGCGTACATGCTGAAGGGAATCACGCCCGGATCCGCGGCCTTCATTTTGCGGGCCGCGGCCAGGATGTCATCCCAGGTCTTCGGCTGCCATGGCAGCGTTATGCCGGCTTTCTGGAGGACTGTCTTGTTGTACCAGATCGCCCTGGTGTCGGTGCCAAGCGGGACGGCGTAGATACTGCCGTCGTCACCGCGTCCGGCGGCCTTGGCACCCTCGTTGAACTTGGACCACTCGTCCCACGTGGCCAATTGCGAGTCGAGTTTCAGCAAGTATCCGGCGTCGACGTCCGAGCGGACCTTGAAAGTGTCCTCGTAGAAGACATCCGGAGCAGTGTCCGGGGAACGCTGGGCCAGCGCGAGCTTGGTGCCATAGTCGTCGTCGTTGGCTTGGATGGGCTCCAGGTCCACAGTGACGCCCGCGTTCGCTGCTTCGAATTCCTGTTTGGCGTCCTGGAAGACCTTGTCCAGGGCGGTGAAGGAGTCCGTCTTTTGATAGACGATCTTGATGGTTTGTTTGCTTACGGCTTGGGGTTGGGCAGAGCAGGCTGCCGTGGCCAAAAGGCCTACGACGCCGAGCAGTGCTGCTCCGATCCGGACTGGGCGACGCATGACGCTCCGATCTTCAAGCGGCTGCAGCCCCCACACTTCAGCTGGCCCAGCCTGTTGCCAATATTGATAAATGCAGCCCTGCGACGCAGGACCTAGTGAAGGCCTCAGCCTTCCAAGAGGAGCCGCTGGGCACGCGGCGCAAGGGTGTGTTCCAGTACCAGGCAGGCAGCCCCGATGGCGCCGACGTCTTCGCCCACTCCGGTCCCGACAACCTCGATGCTGTGGATGCTGTTGGCTGCACTGTTGGCGGCGAGCAGGGCAGGAATGCGATCCAGGTAGCGTTCGGCCATACGGCCCCAGAAGGGGCCCCCAAAGACGACGCGTTCGACGTCGAGGGTGTTGGTCACCACCGCAACCGCTCGGGCAACCAGCACTGCAGACTTATCGATGATCGCAATGGCGCGTTCGTCGCCTGCGTCCGCGGCGTCGCAAAGCCGGGCGAATCCTTCCTGCACTTCCGGGCCCTCGGTGCCTTTGCGGCCACCGTTCAGGACACCTTGCTCTTCGGCCTCGGCCACGAGGACCTGCGGGATGCAGGAAGACTTGACGCAACCACGCAGGCCGCAATCGCAGGGGGGTCCATCCGGGTCAACAATGATGTGCCCGATTTCCCCGGCATTGCCGGATGTTCCACGGACAACTTCATCGTTCAAGACAATCCCGCAACCGATGCCGGTACCCATGTACATGAAGATGAAACTTCCAGTGCCGCTGGCCCCGCCTGCCCAGGTTTCGGCGACGGCCGCGCTCGTGACGTCTTTGTCCACGAGGGTCTCAAGCCCGGTGGCTTCGGCAAGGGCGTCCCTCAGGTAAACCCGGTCCCACCCCATCATCAGGGGCGGATCCACGACAGTGCCCTCATCAAGGTCTATGGGTCCCGGCGCCGCGACGCCAAGTCCCGCGATCTTCCCCGTGTCAACACCGGAATCTTCGATGAGCGCCTTGATTTCCTCCGCGATGGCGGCGATGACCCGCTGTGGATTGCTCCCGGCAGGCGTGGGAATCCGGGAGTGCTTCACAACGTCGCCCACGAGGTCCAGGACCACGGAGGTGATGACCGCGGGATCAACGTGGACGCCAAGCGCGTACATTCCGGAAGGGTTCAGGCGCAGGATGGTGCGGGGCTTACCCGGACCGCTGCCTTCCTTGCCTGCTTCGACAATGAGCCGCTGATCCAGGAGGCGGCGGGAGATGTTCGAAATAGTCTGCGGTGAAAGGCCGACGATTTGGGCGAGTTCCACGCGGCTCAGTCCGCCCGACGAGCGCCTGATTGCGTCGAGAATGACGGTCAGGTTGAAGTCCCCCATGCGGGGCAGATTGGTTCCGCGCCTCGGAGTCGGCTGGCGGATCTCAGTCACGGATTCCCCTAAAATCATTCGAATAATGCTGTTGCATTTGCATCGTACGGCACGTGTGCTTGTCCCGGTATGCCCACACGCTCCCCGGGCGTAACGGACCCCGATATTGCTGATGGGAGGCCCTCGAATATGGCACTCATGCCCCAGGCTGAGCTGGAAATCACCGCGGGGTTGGTGAGGAGTTTGCTCGAAGAGCAACTGCCAGGAGTCTCCCACCTTCCGTTGGAGCTGGTGGCAAACGGCTGGGATAACGTCATGTACCGGCTCGGCAACGAATGGGCCGTCCGATTGCCCCGGCGGGAGGCGGCAGCGCAGTTGATACTGCATGAGCAGCAATATCTCCCCGAGTATGCCCGGCAGTCTCCCGTACCCCTCCCCTGCCCCATTCACTCTGGACGCCCATCTGCGGAGTATCCGTGGCCTTGGAGCGTGACTCCATGGTTGGAAGGGCTCTCCGCAGTGCTGGCGTCCCAGGAGTCACGAAATGCGGCGGCCCAGGACCTTGCGGCGTTCCTCGTCGCAATCCACGTTCCGGCGGCACCGGGCGCGCCCGTCAATCCCGTCCGCGGGGTGCCTTTGCAAGCGAGGTCCGACGCGGTCATGGACCGGCTCGACGATTCCAGCCGCTATCCGCGGGCGGCGCGGTTGCGGACGCTCTGGTCCGAGGCATGCCTGGCCCCGTCGTGGGACGGACCCGGGCTGTGGCTGCATGGAGATCTCCACCCGGCGAACGTCCTCCTGGGGCCCGACGGCCGGCTCGCGGACGTCGTCGATTTCGGAGACCTCGGGGCCGGGGATCCCGCCGTCGACCTCGCCGTCGCGTGGTTGATGTTCGACGGCGGCGCGCGGCGCCGCTTCATGGCTGCCTTCGGACCCGCCGTGGATGCCGCGACTTGGACCCGCTCCCGCGGCTGGGCTGTGGTCCTCGCGACGGCGATGGTCAGTTTCTCGGACGATAATCCGGGGATGGCAGGAATCGGGCATTTCGGGGTGGGGCAGTTGCTGTCGGAGCCGCACTGACCCGGTCTGACGCCTAGCGTCTGACGCTGCGGGTCACCGTGAATTTCGGGTTCCGCCCGATTTCGGTGGTGGGACCGATCAGCCTTTCAAGCGCCGCACGGTACTGCAGGTGACTGTTGTAGACAGTCCAGAGTTCACCGCCCGAAGCCAGGACCCGTGCCGCGGCATCGAACATCTTTGTGGCCGCCCCGGCATGGACGCTCGCGCCGAGGTGGAACGGCGGGTTCAACAGGATGAGGTCGGCGCTGCCCGGTTCGAAGGTGGACATGGCATCGTCCTGGACTACCGTGATTCGATCTGCCAGCCCGTTGGCTGCCGCGGTTGCCCTGGCGGACGCGACTGCTGCCGCCGATTGGTCCGTCGCGGTAACCCGTGCCTTCGGACGGTTCCGGGCGTACATCGTGGCGAGGATCCCGGTCCCGCAGCCAAGGTCTACGGCGTGGCGCGCTTCGGGGATCCTGTCCAGGAAGCCCAGGAGAAAGCGCGTGCCGATATCCAGCTTCGTGCCTGAAAACGCAGCCCCGTGGGCACAGACCGTCATCCCAAGCTCGGTGTTCTGCTCCGAAACCGGGAAGGACTCCGGCGTGTCCGGCCGCTTGGGACTGCGGGCGATCAGGACACGCGACTTCCGCTGCGCAAGCTGCGGCTGCACCGATTCGAAGCTGCGTTCAAGGACGGCGTTCATGCCCAGGGACATGTGCTTGACGCGACCTCCGGCGAGCAGGACGGCTCCCGGCGCTGCAAAGCGTGCAACGGCGTCGACGATTTCTTCCAGTTCCGCGAGGGCTTTGGGCAATTGCATGATCACCAGTTCGGCGCCGTCGAGCAGCCCGGCACCCAACTCGAGCTGATCAAAGCGCCCGGACAACCCGGACGCCTGGGCGTTACGTTCCAGCGCGAGCCTGCCGGCGTAGAGGTCCTGGGTCACCCGGACATGCCCGACGCCGATGGCCGCCAAAGCGCCCAGGGTCAGGGCTCCGTAGCGGTCACCGATCACCGCAACGCGGGTTTCCGGATTTGCGATGTAGCCAGCCGCGGTCTCAAGGAGCAGCCGGTCGGTGGCGTCGTGCGCCTGCAGGTTCTCCGCCTCGACATCGGGGAAGCGGCGCAAGGTGCCGAACAGTGTCTCAAGGTGTACATCCAGCTCGGTCAAGGTCACGGTGCACCAATCTATCTCCCTCACGAACCCTCGACAACACAGGGGCGGCGGAGGAAGGTAGAGATTGCAAGTAATCGACCGTCTGACCGCTGCTGAAGGCACGGCACACGCCGCAAGCAGCCAAGACATCAGGGTCCGCTGCGAAGGGCGAGCCACGTTGCGGACCTGGAAGACCAGGCTCCCACTCCCCCTTGTGAGCAGACCATGACTGTCAACCTCGTCACTCAGCTTGAAGTAAAGTCGCACAATTCTCCCGATGAAATCCGTCGGCCCGAGAAAACCGTGGTGGAAAACGTCACTGTCGGTGACTACACCATCGGCCGCCTCAGCTTCGAGCCAGGCTGGAGTTGGGCGGATTGCATCAAGCCGGTGGTCCAAACCGATTCCTGCCAGCTCAACCACGTGGGCTACTGCATTACCGGTTCGCTCGAAGTCGAGACCACCGACGGCAAGAAGATCAGCATCTCCAAAGGAGATTCGTACACCATCCCGCCGGGACACAATGCCTGGGTGGTAGGCGACGAAACCTACTCGGCCATCGAGTTTGTCAGCGCGGCAGAATATGGAGTCAAAGCCGAGCAATAGTCTTTACATGCCGTCAGCGCGTCCTGGGATTTTCTCCTCGGCCTGCTGCCGAATAGGAAACGCATCTACAATCGTCGCAAGCGACCGCTCGCACGGACGGTTTCACACCGAACGGAAGACGCGGCCGTCTTCACCGATAAGTAGAGGACGTGTTTCCATGGCTTTCGTTGAACCAACCGCCGATGTCTCAGAGCAGGCGTCCATTGGCCACGGCACGAGGATCTGGCATCTTGCCCAGATCAGGGAGGATGCCCGCCTCGGCGAAAACTGCAACATTGGTCGCGGGGCCTATGTGGGACCAGGTGTCGAAATAGGCCCCAACTCCAAGCTTCAAAACTATGCCCTGGTCTATGAGCCCGCCCGGCTGGGCGCCGGAGTCTTCATCGGCCCGGCAGCCGTACTCACCAACGACACGTACCCCCGGGCGGTGAGCCCCGACGGCACAATGAAATCGGCCGACGACTGGACCCCCGTGGGCGTGATCGTAGAAGATGGCGCGGCAATCGGCGCCCGAGCGGTGTGCATCGCGCCCATAACGATCGGCAGATGGGCAACCGTTGCCGCGGGCGCGGTGGTGGTCCGGGACGTTCCGGCCTTCGCGTTGGTTGCAGGAGTTCCCGCAAAGCAAATCGGCTGGGTCGGCAAGTCCGGACATCCCCTTCGGCCGGACGGCGACGAACTGGTGTGCCCCGCGACGGGAGAGCGCTACATCAAAAACGGAGACACGCTCACAGAAGCACCCACGGTATGAGCAGGGTCCGTGCCGCCGTCGTCGGAGGCGGAATCATCGGCGTCGCGGTGGCGCGTGAGCTCACCCGCAGACTCGACAATGCGGACGTGACGGTATTCGAGAAGGAAATCGAGCTTGGCGGACACCAGACCGGACACAACAGCGGCGTTGTGCATGCAGGGCTCTACTACGAGCCCGGGAGCCTGAAGGCGCGACTCTGCCGCCGCGGCGTGGACCTTCTCCGGCAGTTCGCGGCGGAGAAGAACCTCGGCTACGAAGAGTGCGGCAAAGTAGTCGTCGCCCACAATGCCCGCGAACTTGACCGGCTCAAGGCGATACACGCCCGGGCCATCGCCAATGGCGTGCCGGACGTCCGCATGATCGGCGCGGACGATCTCGCCGTCGTCGAGCCGCATGCCCGCGGCCTGGCCGCCCTGCATTCGCCGCGGACCGCGATAGTCGATTACCGCGCCATCACCAATGCCTTGGCCCAGGACGTGCGTGCGGCGGGCGGGAATATCCTGCTGGGACTGGCGGTGACCGGTGTGGAAGACCGTGGCCGCGAGGTGCGGATACGGTCCTCCCGCGGAACTGAAGCGTTCGACGTCGTTATCACTTGTGCCGGCTTGCAGTCGGATCGGCTGGCCTACGCCGCCGGAGACCCCGCGGACCCCCGTATCGTGCCGTTTTTCGGCGACTATTTCCTGCTCCGGACCGAGAAGCGTTCTTTGGTCAAAGGCCTGATCTATCCCGTGCCGGACCCGCGATATCCCTTCCTCGGTGTCCACCTGACCAAGCGCATCGACGGCGCCATCCTGGTGGGACCCAATGCTTTCCTGGCCGGCGGCCGGGAAGCCTACCGCCGCACGCAAATGTCCCCCGCCGATCTCGGCGCCGTGCTGGGGTTCCCGGGATTCTGGCGGTTCGCCGCAGGCAACCTGCCCGCAGCCGTCCGGGAGGCACGCACGGTGATGAACACCCGTGCCTTCGTCAGGGAGGCACAGAAGTACGTTCCGGACATCCTGCCGGGCGATGTCACGCGCGGTCCCCGCGGAATCCGGGCGCAGGCAATGACCTCCGACGGCAGCCTCGTCGATGACTTCGTCATTACCGGCACGAGCCGCGTCCTCCACGTGCGGAATGCTCCCTCGCCGGGCGCGACCTCGTCGATGGCCATCGCCGAGCACATCGTGGCCGAAGCAACGGGACGAGCCCGACTCTCCTGATCCAGGGCACCTGACAGCTCCACCCGCGCGGCATTTCCTCCGTGCCCCCGGGGTTCGTTTCGACATCGGCTGGTATTTCCGCGTGTCCGAAGCCTAAAAACAGGTAAACGACCGCCGTTCCCGACGTGCGGCGGCCAAAAAAACGGGTACCGGCACTCGTGCCATGCTCCCGGCCCGCTCCATATGCTTCCGTCATTGAGTGCCTGAAACCAATGACAGAAGCAGGTCGCGACATGAGCAACAACCGAAATTTCCCTTTGGCTGTGCGCCGCGCGGTCCTGCCGACCGTGCTGGCCATGATCGCAACGCTCCTGCCGTTGCAGATGGCAGTCTCCGCCGTCGCAGCCACGGATCCATGCGCCGCGCCGGTCACCAACCCGGTTGCTTGCGAAAACACTCTGCCCGGGAACCCCGCCTCCGAATGGCAGGTCTCCGGAGCCGGAGACTCCACGATCCAGGGTTACGGCACGTCGATGAGCGTCAATATCGGCCAAACGATCTCGTTCAAGATTCTGACGCCCGCGTCGGCCTACCACATCGATGTGTATCGGCTTGGTTACTACCAGGGCTTGGGGGCCCGCAAAGTTGCCTCGAACGTCCTCCCCTCGGCTGCACTGCCGCAATCACAACCGGCTTGTAACACTTACTCCGACACGGGACTCATCGACTGCGGAAACTGGGGCGTGTCGGCTTCCTGGGCGGTCCCGTCCACTGCGGTCTCCGGCGTCTATATCGCAAGGCTCGTGCGCAACGACACGAACGGCGCGAGCATCGTGCCATTCGTTGTCCGGAACGACTCCGCACATTCAGACATGCTGTTCCAGACCTCGGACGAGACGTGGCAGGCGTACAACACCTATGGTGGCAACAGCCTCTACAGCTGCACCGTCGCTTGCCCTCCCGGGAACCCGCAGGCCTATAAGTCGGCCTTCAAAGTCTCGTACAACAGGCCGTTCAATTCCGCTGCGGACGACCAAGGGCGAAGCTGGCTGATGTACTCCGAGTACCCGATGATCCGGTTCATGGAAGCCAACGGGTACGACATGAGCTACATGAGCGGCAACGATGTCGCCACCAAGGGTTCCCTGCTGCTCAACCACAAGACATTCATGTCCGTGGGGCATGACGAGTATTGGTCCGGCGACCAGCGCGCCAACGTCGAAGCCGCCCGCGACGCCGGCGTGAACCTTGCGTTCTTCAGCGGCAACGAGGTCTTCTGGAAGACGCGTTGGGAACCGAGCGTCGCCGGACCCAGCACGCCCGGCCGGACTCTGGTGGCCTACAAAGATACGCATTTCAACGCGCCAACCGACCCGGTCTCCTGGACGGGCACCTATCGGGACCCGCGCTTCGGGACCTCCACTGGTGGAGGAAACCCCGAAAACTCACTGACAGGCCAGTTCTTCATCGTCAATTCAGGAACCACTGACATCACGGTTCCCTCGCAATACAGTGCGCTCCGGATGTGGAGGAACACGACCATTGCCACGACGGCCCCCGGGACCAGCGTGACCCTCGGTGCGGGCCTGGGAACGCTCGGTTACGAATGGGATATCGACGCCGATAACGGCTTCCGGCCGGCCGGCCTCTTCAAGCTGTCGGCCACCACGAACACGTCCGCGGAAGTCTTCACGGACTACGGCTCGCAGACTGCCACCGGGAAGACAGCCACCCACAACCTCACAATGTACAAAGCACCGAGTGGAGCGATTGTCTTTGGCGCGGGCACAGTGCAGTGGCCGTGGGGACTTGACGGGTTCACCACTGGCAAAGCGGTGGACAAGAACATGCAGCAGGCTACCGTCAACCTGTTCGCCGACATGGGAGTCCAGCCGGCGACGATCGTCACCGGGCTGACTGCCGCCACCCGATCCACAGATGTCACTCCGCCGACGTCCACCATCACTTCACCAGCCTTCGGCGCGAACATTGCTGACGGAACCATCGTCACCATCAGCGGAACCGCGGCCGACACCGGAGGCGTGGTGGCCGGCGTCGAGGTCTCCACCGACAACGGAAATACCTGGCGTCCCGCCACGGGCACGACAAATTGGACCTTCACCTGGAATGCGCACGGCAACCCCACGTCCACCTTGCGCTCACGTGCCGTTGACGACAGCGGCAACGTGGAGACGCCGTCGTCGGGCGTTGTCACCAACGTCGCCTGCCCGTGTTCCCTTTCGGGCGTGAACATCTCGCCAACCGTGGCCGACGCGGCGGACCCGACCGCGATCGAGGTAGGCGCCAAGTTCTACTCCGAAGTCAACGGAACCATCAAAGGAGTCCGGTTCTACAAGGCAACCAAAAACACCGGGACACACATCGGCAACATCTGGTCCGCCAGCGGGCAGCTGTTGGCCAGTGCAACCTTCACCGGTGAATCCGCCACGGGGTGGCAGACCGTGAATTTCTCGACGCCGCTGGCCGTCTCCGCGAACACGATGTACGTCGTTTCCTATTACGCTCCTGCGGGCCACTATTCCGAGGACACAGCCTACTTCTACCTGCATCCGTCTCCGCCGCCCGCGGGTAACAGCCGCGTAGACAGTGCACCTTTGCACTACCCGCGGAGCCTCCCGGGCACCCCTAACGGCCTCTACGCCTACGGCTCTTCTTCGGCGTTCCCGAACGAATCGTATGACGCCGAGTACTACTGGGTGGACGCGATCTTCAATCCCTCGAGCACGGCCCCTGCGGTCTCTTCCACGTCCCCGGCCAACAACGCCACCGCCGTGCCCACCAACACCGCACCAACCGCGACCTTCAACCAGGCCGTCACCGCGTCCTCCATCACCTACACCCTCAAAGACGCCACCAACACCGCCGTACCCGGCACCACCAGCTACAACACCACCACC